>JANXWM010000515.1 GCA_025351145.1 Chitinophagaceae bacterium | reverse complement strand
CAAATTTCATCACATGAGATGCAAAAAAACAATTAGTTAGGATTTACCAATGGTTCGCCTCCTTCTGATGGTTTATTCATTCAAGTTTCAACAGAAGGTAAATCCAATAAGCTATATTAAAAATTCCTACCGCACAGATTAATAGTTTGCATTCTTTACAGGAGCACTATCAGATGATGGAGGATTTTTGTCGGTCTCATCTGCAGTAACATCCCAGTAATCCATAAAATTGTAATCAATAGTGGCATTGGTATACCATGTTCCCTGATAGTTAATCGTGCAACCGTACCTGCCGCCACCGTTTGCAATACTGTATGTCCAACCCCATCTGCGGATGTCGTAAAACGATAGGCCACGTAAAGCAAGGGCAGCCAATCTTTCCATAGTTAATTCTGTAAGAGCCTGACTAAGGGTTAAATTGGAGGCTAAATCAGCTATACCGGCTCCCTGATAATTTCTTACTGTATTTATGTGTGTTATGCCGCCTGCAATATCCGATGTTCTGATCTTAGCTTCTGCGAGCATCAATTCATTTTCCTCATAAGTAGGTCCGATATAAATTTCAAGCTCACCAACTTCACGGGTACCTAAAGTAGCAAAACCTGAGAGCCCGTCAGTAACTGCATCTGCCAGGGTGTATCTTGTTGTATTCGTGTTAGCATCGCCATAAAAAGTGCCATTAGCAGTGCTAAAGTTTGCCAGCCTTTTATCTCCTGGCTTATATTGCTGTACCAATCGTTCACTTAACTTGTATGTAGTTGTTTGGTTGCTGGCTGACAGCATCCCGGCAACGGAACCCCAAGTAGGATTAAAGAAAGAATTTGAGCCAGACGTTCTTCCGGTAAATACATGATCCCCTTCTTTTATTCCATTATTACAAAGCTCAATAACAGCACTCCAATCACCAGCCGCCATAGGGGTAATGGTAGATTTCGTTATGGCTGCATTAGGATTTCCATTAACGAATGGGGCAAGGTGGTTCAACAAAATATTGCGTGCCTTCATCGTATTGATTGTCCTGATCCATTCCGCTGATGACAAAGGCGCTCCAAGACCCACCTGACACTGTGTTGGGATTAATTGCGCAATGACTGAACTATAATCACCCTGATTTGAAATACTCCCCAGTGCTGTGGATGCCAGATCCAGATTTCTATTAGACTCAGCTATTATTTCTGCCTGGGTTACATATTTGTTTACAATAGTATTTGATTGATCAACTATCAAACCGGCATAATATAAAGTACCTAATTCTGCGTAAGCAAATCCTTTCCACCAGTAGCACCAGGCTTGTACGGTATTAGCTTGATCTGCAGTAAGTGTAATGTTTCCCATGTTTTCTAATGTTATGTTGCAAGAATTGATCATTGCATACATATTCGTCCACTGATAGTAAAGTGCATTATTAGCATTTGCTGTAGCTGCGGCCGTATTGAATGCCCTTATGATCCCTGTGGCCTGCGGAGAAGTATTGATGAAAGTTGTGTTTGACGGGTCAGTGGGGTCTGCAATAAATTTATCCGGAACCCCCATGGTGGTTGTTTGGTTGTTGGAACCCTGACCACCGCCAACTACATCACCCATTAATTCGTGATATCCCCACGGTAACGAAAAATAACTGTCCCCTAACCAGCCATCGCCGTAGTTAAACCCATTCCAGTATACACCACCTTTGGCATATTTGGCAAGGCCTTCTACTGAGTTAACGTTACCGCCAAAGGTTGGTGAATTGGGATTTTTTACATCTAACTGTTTTTTGCAGGAGCTAACCGAAAGCAAAAACAATAATGCTGCCGAACAAACATATGCTGTATAGTTTCGGCTCTGTTTTTTGATATTCAAATGCATTTTTTTCATTTCAATAAGTTTAAGATTTTTCAAATTAAAATCCAAGGTTAAGTGTAACCTCGTAGGACTTCATGTTAGGTATGGTACTGTGGTCAATACCTCTGTCGAAAGCTGAGTTTGAAGCACCTGAACTTATTTCAGGATCCATTCCGTTGTAGTTTGTAAAAGTCATCAGGTTTCTGCCACTAAATACTAATTGGCATTTTTTTAGCCAATCTTGCTTTGCGAATCTTGAAAAATCAACCGCCAAAGAAACATTTCTTAGTCTTACAAAAGAAGCGTCTTCCATGAAATAATCTTTTGTAACATTATTACCTACCCCCTTCGGTGTATTACCCAGGGCATAATAGGCAGAAGCGTAGTATGCAGTCCATGCACCAGTTTCACCATTAATAGTAACAGGTCGCATATAATCACTGCTTATAGCATCTCGGTACATCCACTCATTGGTTTGATTGTAAAGATGAGAACCATTTATCCAGTCAAACTGGAAAGCCAATGAAATGAAACCTTTCCAGGTAAACGTATTAATAAAGGATGATGTCAAAGTAGGGTTAGGATCACCCAAAGACTCTGCCTCATCCGAGAAAAATATTGCCTTCGAAGATTTATTAACAACTCTTCCATTGACAATTTCATAATTACCTTGTTGATCAGCTGCTATGAATGGAGTTTTATCTGACCTTAACTGCGTAATACTCGTTAACGCTTTGTATCCATAGATTTCACCTATTTTTCTTCCTGCTGAAAGAACCAAACCGGTGCTACCAGCGGCAGTGGTAAGAGGAATGTCACCACCAGCAACACTTTCAATTATCGATTCCTGATGTCCGAAGTTTGCAGTAAAATCCCATGTCAAATTCTTAGAGGCCAAAACCGGGATAGTGATGCCAAGCTGCCAACCTTTAGAAGAAAGACCGATAGCATTAGTGAGTAATTGAGTTGCACCGGTGGAAGGTGGTACATTCTGATTGAAAATAGCGTTATCAGTATGCCTTTTCCAATATGTAAATGACACATTAGCTGACTTTAGCCAATCTCCATTTAACAGGTTAAAACTCATATCTGTACCCAATTCCTTTTCAGAAGAAACTTCAACATTAAGGTTCGGGTTTTTTGAAGCTGTTTGATTAGTGTAGGTATTCTCATTGCCAGTGGGCTGTAAGTTAAGAACCGGATACCTGTCGAAAGGCCCCGGCTGTATACCTGCCTCGCCATAAGCTGCCCTTATTTTAAAGTATGGAATTACTTTCGAAATACCACTCCAGAAATTGAATGATGCTAAATTTATGAAGGCATTAAAACTAGGAAAAGTAAATGGTTTAGAACCTGCGCCGAAAGCAGAGGAGTAGTCAGTTCTGAATCCTCCTGTTATACCACCATAATTTCCAAAGTCAAATCTTTGATTAACAAGATAACCATATGTAACAAAAGGCTCAATATAATCTAATGACACATGCTGGCTTGTAGCAGAAGTTATAGTAAATGGAGGATCCAGGCCTAAATTTTGTCCCCATGTATCAAGCTCCTTATAGTCATTTTTACGATAGTCATACGATACCTGGGTTGTTGACTGTAAAGGAATATGAATATTTAAATCTTTGTCAAAATCCAATTTAACTATGGCGCTGGCAAAGAAATTTTGTTTTATATTATTGTATTGCCAGTTATCAATTTCACCCGTATCATTAATGTTATACCATGACGCCCAGCTAGCTTGGTCTTCTGTATTTGCGTTTAAGGATTGGTTGTAAAACGTCCATACGTCGTTTTCATTTTTATAAGTTACTCCATAGCGCGCACTCAAATTCACGTATTTATTAATCTTGTAAGTAGCTTCAAAATTTTGCATTATGTCATATCGCTTGCTGTCCCCCTGCGTATATTGCAACCTGTAGAAAGGATTAAAAGCATTAACACTCGCAAAACTTGCTCTTTGATAGGAAGCATAGTTTCCTCCTTCAATAGTATCCATCAGGCTGAAGAACGGTGAGGTATTTAAAAATCCATAAACACCGCCAACGTTGGCATTTGATCCACCTAATCCATATTTCTCCCCGCCCGGTGCTCCCAAGCCAGGGTGCAGGTTATTTTTTGTATAAACCAGGTTGGTTATAGATCGAATATGTAAATTCTTTGTAACCTCAACCCCTAAATTTAGAGACATATTTGTCCTGTTCAAATTTCCATTGTCTTTCAAAAGTGCAGAATAGGTCTGATTGTTGGAGACTGCAAAATTAAAATCCATCTTTTCGTTGCCACCATTTAAACTAATTGAGTTATTCATGGAGGGAGCGCTTTCGAAAACCTGTGCAAAATGATCATAAAATTTGAGGCTTCCCTGATACGGTTGATCATTTTTATTTCGGGGGTCAAGAATACCATATCGTGTATAACTGGCGGTTCCCCCAGGTGCGGGGGTTGATAATCCCGGAATATCTGTTCCATACCTGTATCCTATCGAATTTGAACCTAAAATAATGCCCAATACCGGATCTACTGTAATTGGGGTGCCTGCATAATAACCTAAAGCTGTATCTGTACCAGCATAAACAATATTTCCACTACCATCAGTTAAGTACGGATGCAAAGATGCTTTACCGAAATCGCCGGCATTTATGTATGAATTTTGGGCATAGCTTGATGAAACATTAATATTTAACCTACCCTTCTGACCTTTTTTACTAAAAATCTGAATTACGCCGTTTGCACCCTGGGCTCCATAAAGCGTAGAAGATGCAGCTCCCTGAACCACCTCAACCCTTTCTACCTGCCCAAGATCCAGTGTAGTTAAATTTTCAAAAGGAATTTCAACTCCATCCATTAACACCAATGGCCTGGTACCGCCTTGCACAGTATTAATACCCCTTAGTACAATATTTACCTTATCCCCAGGGTTGCCCGATACAGAAGAAATCTGGGCACCTGGAATTTTACCAACCAGCGCCTGATCAAGAGATGCAGATGGTATTAGGGGCAGCTTATCCCCAGTAATAGATTCTACCGCAAACCCCAGTTTTCTTTTACTGGTGGCAGTACCTACACCCGTTACAACTACCTCACTAAGGCTTTTAGTATCAGTGCCCAATTTAATTACCAGGTTGGTTGAAGCCTTTACTTCTTTTACTTCAAAACCAAGTGCGGTAATTACTAACGTAGCATTTGACTTTACAGTGAGGGAAAATGAACCATCGTTTCCTGCGGCGGTTCCATTTCTGGTTCCCCTTTCGAGGATAGACGCACCAGCAATCGCCGCGTTTTTGTCATCTGTAACTTTACCTGTTACAGTAATTGTTTGGGAGTTTGCCGCTACAAAAAGCAAAAGCATAGCAAAACCCAGAAGGATTTTTCTCATGTGCATTAATTTTAGTTAAAGTTTTGTAAATTTAATTATATACTCTTTAAATTAAAAAAAAATCTTTAAAATATTTTTTTTCACATTTGTACAGGATAATTGACCAAAGCCTTCCAATTGTATGTCAGGTTAAAAAGTAAAACGCTACATTATTTGTTATAAAAAAATTACCAAAGTCAATACAAAAAAAGATCTAATAAATTGATAATCACTTGATTGAATTTAACTCTTTTTCAAAGAGCTTTTTTAACC
>JANXWM010000477.1 GCA_025351145.1 Chitinophagaceae bacterium | reverse complement strand
TGGCTGCTGTATTAGGTGTAGCACCGCCATCCCACGAATAAGATGTGCCGCCTGTTGCCGTTACTTTTATAGCAGTAGTTGCACAGGTTAAAACTGTTGTGCCTGTGTTATTGATTATAACAACAACAGGCAATGAACCGTCCTTTGTTATTGTTACACTGGCTGTACCGGTACAACCATTTACCCCGGTTACTGTAACTGTATAAGTACCGGGTGATGAAAAAGTATTATCCGCTGTGTTAGTAGTAGCACCGCCATCCCACGAATAAGATACGCCACCAGTTGCCGTTACCTTTATTGCAGTAGTTGCACAGGTTAAAACGGTTGTGCCTGTGTTGTTGGTGATACCCGCTATAGGTTTTGTTGTGTTTTGGGTGATTGTAATACCAGAAGTACCGGTACAGCCATTGGCACCGGTTACCGTAACGGTATAGGTACCGGGTGATGAAAAACTATTATCTGCTGTTGTTTGCGTAGCACCTCCATTCCATGAATAAGATGTGCCGCCTGTTGCTGTTACATTTATGGTTGTAGTTGCACAGGTTAAAACGGTTGTGGCTGTGTTGTTGATTATATCCGCTATCGGTTTTGTTGTATTTTGTGTAATTGTAATACCGGCTGTACCGGTACAGCCATTGGCTCCCGTTACTGTAACTGTATAAGTGCCAGGTGATGAAAAAGTATTGGCTGCTGTATTAGGTGTAGCACCGCCATCCCACGAATAAGATGTGCCGCCTGTTGCCGTTACTTTTATAGCAGTAGTTGCACAGGTTAAAACTGTTGTGCCTGTGTTATTGATTATACCCGCTATAGGCTTTGCATTATCCTGTGTGATCACTACACTGGCTGTACTGGTACAACCTACATTATCATTTATTACTACTGTATAACTAGCCGGGTCGGCAACGTCTAAAATCGATTTGGTACCAATAATACTCGTAAAATCACTATTCTTATACCAGCGGTATGTAACCGGCGATGAAGTATTTTTCGTGGCAGTAGTTAGTGTGATATTAGGTGCAGTGCAAGTGAGTACAGTATTGGTGTTTGTAATACCAACATAACAGCTTTGAGCTTTCAACCCGTTGTTCGCCAACAAAAAAGCAAGAACAATCGCAATGAGGTATATTTTTTTCATGCTTTTAATAGATTTTATTGTGCGCCATTATAGTGCTCAAAGTTTTTTCATAATTGGAAGATTTATTTTTCATAATCTTTTTTAAATCTTCAAGTAAATCAACACTAAATGGATTCCATGTATAAGTTACGATCCCCCCGTCGTAGGCCGACTTTGTTATGAGCGTAATTTTATCTGCCTCGTTGAAATAAGCATCAGTTACAGCATTAGATATCTTTTCCGGATATACATTTCCAATCAAATTTTTGTTATCTATAAGGTCGCTCGAATCTAATAAATAAACTACCGGCCTGCTTCTAAGACCTGTAACAAGTAAATAAGATTTATTATGTGCATTAAAAAATTTGGTGGCTGTTATTTTTGAATACAAGGAATTTTGAAAAACAGGCTGATTTTTTTTACTTGCTGCATAAGTGATGAATCCGATATCTCCATTTGCAGTTCCAAAGTATATAATATTTTTTTCATCGTTATAATCCAATGCAGTAACTCTTGTACCCATTGGAATCTTTTCGGTTGAACTGCTACTGTATTTAAACACATTAACGAAATTATCGGCAGTTGAATAAATAACCAGCTGGTCATTTTTATTTGTCGCCAACACAATTATTTTCTGAAGAGACTTGATTATTTTATTATCCGTAAGCGTAATACTCAGGCTATCCTCGCTGATCTTCGCCTCGACAGTATTGTTGAAATTTGATTTGGGTTGAGAAAATTTGACATCACGGATTTGGTTAATAACCTTCTTATCCTCGTTCTTACTTTTTAAACAATAGTAAAGCTTGTCATACAAATCGTTATTATTATAAAGCTTTTCATTTAATGAATTATAGGCATCCATGGCTTTCTTATCTTTAAGACTTTCTGTTAAAGGCCCAAGACTGTCCTTCAGGTGATTGCAGTAAGCGATAAGTTTATAATCAAATGTGTCTTTTATAATTTTTTTTATCTCAGTTGGTCCTTCACGTATCAACCGCGCATATTCATTGGGTGCGCTTAAAATGTTTTGCCCTCTTGCTTCTTCTTTTTGTCTTAATGCTTCTTTTTCATTTTCTGTTGCAATCCTTCTTTGGGTTTGTGCCGCAATTGTCGAGTCATGTGCTTCTTTAGCCTTATCTACTGCTTTATCTCGAAAAGAATCTGCTATAATCCTTAGTCTCTTTTGAATTTCTGCTGACTGGGAGGCTTTTAGAGCATTAGAATCTGCTATTATTTTTAAACTGTCAGCCATAATTCTTTGCCGTTCTGCTGCTTTCGCTGAATCCGTTGCCTCAATTGCTTTATCCGTTGCAATTCCCTCCTGTTTTTTAAAAGCTATTAAAAAAAATATAGATCCAATTATAATGAAAATAAGTACTGCAAATGAAGCTGTTGTAATTTTTGCTTTTCTTTTCCTATCTTCTTCATCTTTGATTCTCTTAGCGTCTGCTTCTTTTCTTTCCTGTTCCTCTGCTTTATCTGCAATCGCCTTATCATTGCTTTTTTTCAAATAGGTCATTGCCGTTTCAAAGTCACTATTGTAACGCTCTGCCCATTTTGAAGTGGGCTTATATTCTTCTTTCCATTTTAAGCCGTTTGCCAATTGTGGGTCGATCCATAAAAATCCAATCTCTTTTCGATCATACCGAAGTGCATCCCGTGATAGTTCGAGATAAACACTTCCACTTTTTGCTTCTTCTTCGGTCCATTGAATCAAACGCTTCCAAATACGCATCAAACTTTCATGGGAGATATCAATGATGGATTTATCGGTTAATGGAACATCGGGCGGCGGCATCAGAAAAGTACAACCACGCGCCCTGAAAATTTCAACAATGGAGATTATTTCTTCTGTATTTGCAATCGTCAACTCACACAAGTCCTCGATACTCGTAGGTCGGCGAATTCCCCGAACATCTGCAGCTTTATCAGTAAGCGCCCTGAACATAAGCTCACAAATTTTCAGCTGCCTCTCGGTAGTAAGTTTAGCATAAATTATTTCGGCATGCTTATCCAGTGCCCCTTTCATTTCACCTATTTCAACATAGTCGTCAATGTCAATAGGTGCAGCCGGCGTTTTGGCCGTTTGCCAGTGGTCCCATGTGCGCATCATTGCATGTTGTAAAATGGGCAACTGATCAAGATCATTGCCTACATCATTTAGTAACCTGGTAACCAGACGTTGGGTAATATTCGCCTTACCAACAGCTATAGGCCCATTGATGGCTTCACGGATTTCATCACGGGTCATCCTGGGAACAAGATACTGCCCTTCATTAATCGCTTCAGGCAATCCCCTGAATTCTGCGCAATCGCCAATAAAATCGGAGCGCATGGTAATAAGCACGTATATAGGGTATTCAACCTGGCGGGTTGCTGTAAGTAAAAGATTCACAAAGTGCATTGCATCACTTTTACCAGAATTCTTTTGCCTTTCATATTTGCTATACCTGAAGAGCTCTTCAAACTGATCAACCACAATCAACAACGTTTCCGGAGTAGTGAAATAAGCCTGTTGGTAAGCTTGGATTAGTCCGGTAGTACTTCGCCTTAATGTTGATTCAACTATAGATTCGTAAGGAACGTTTGTACTTGCGGCACTTTGATTATTTAATACTCCTTCCTTTGCAAGTTCTCTTGCTATGTTTCCAATTGGGTCATCGCCAGGGCGAAATTCTGCTACACGCCAATTACTTCCCGCTTTAAGTCCTCCGCCTTGAATTTTTGGGATTAAACCTGATTTTACCAATGATGATTTGCCGCTACCGGATGAGCCTATAACGGCAAGCAAATGACTTTTACCAAACTTATTGAGCAAATCATTGATCTCTGCATTTCGCCCGAAAAATAAATAACTTTCATCTTCTTCAAATGCACGCAATCCTACAAATGGATTTTTTATGCCGGTAACTGTATCCATAATCAGGGCAATATATTATTTTAATCTTCCGATAAATGCATTCAATAAATCCTTGTCAAATCCCCCCAATCCGTTTACCACAAAATTTACGTCTCTTGTTCTGTAAGCCGCCTTTTGTGTATTTGCCGGCTCAGCAAGGGCAAGGTAAACCATAGATGACAGTAATGGCTTTGCACCAGTTATTGCCGGTTTTCTTTTCAACTCACTTATCTTAGTTCGCAACCAGCCTTCGCTGGCATTTCCATAATAAACAAGAGCGGCATCACAATCGCGTAAACAGTTTTCATAGTCCTTATCTATCTCTTCAGGTGTTCCTTCAAAAAGAGTTTTTATTGTATTAAAGCCCATGTCGTTATATAAAAAATCGTCAATTACTGTTATGTCAGACATATCACGTTGATCATATATCAGGTAAATGGTTTTAGGCACTTCATCATTAAGCGGCAGGGTTGACATTGATTGGTTAACTTTTGCGGTAAGTGCTGCCTTCTGCTTTTCATTTTCTTTCTCCAAAGCCAAACTTTTTTCATCTATTTTTCGAAGTGTATCCACTATGGCCTGCTTAAATTCTACTATATTACCCTCCAATAAATCTGAATCGTTGTGCAGTTCTTCATTATGCCTTATCTGATCAAGAAAGTTATTTAACCTCACATCATTTTGTGTAGTTGAAGCCTCATCGGATACTGCTTGGGGAGCAATCCAAATCAAACGATTCAGAGCTTGGGAAGCGCTTAACCTGCCTGCAATTTCATTTTGAAGAACAAGAATAGACTTATCCGTTTTTCCTGGCACTATACCATAATCATCAGTACCCACCAGATGAACCGTAAGTGAACAGTCCTTCATAAAGCCTTCTACTTCAATTGCAAATTTGTCGGCCACCAGCGGAAGAATTTTGTTCGGATAAACAGTGTAACCATCATCTTCCAGCTGACGTTTAATCTCATCCCTATATATTTTTAAATCCTCGCTTGTATCAGCCAGATATATTTTGCCTTTTGTTAACGTAGTGGTGCTTGCCGCCCCACCTAATTTATCCAAAAGAAGTGCAATATCAGACGCCACATCATCTACAGTTTGGTAGAATAGCTGTTTGAATTCATCCCCAAATTCTAACTTGAATTCCTTTAATCTTTTGGAGGTAGGATCTTCCCTGTAAAACTGATACCCCAGTATCTCACGAATTTTCTCAGGTTGTTTATTTTGATCAACTGGAGTTTTAAGTATTTTAAAAATACGGGCTTTGTTCTCAATACTTATACCGCCGGTTTGTTCCGCAGACTCCATGAAAGCATCCACTTCGTCCTTGCACCATTTAGATTCAATGTACCGTGGCGTTATTATTGATACCAACAATTTTAGCTTGGGAAATTGGGACAGTATTTCAGGAGCAAAAAAATCATTCCCTTGCAACCGGTCATCCCGCCAAATTACAGGGGGACGCCCCCATTTAGTGGCAACATAAGATTGGAGTGTTTCATGAAATATGCTAATCCAGCCTTCAAGGTCTTTGTCCACAGATACTTCATCGATGTGTGCATAGCTTATAAAGATGTCTTTTTCAAAATTCATCAGGAACGGTTTATATATGAAGTTTTCTTT
>JANXWM010000397.1 GCA_025351145.1 Chitinophagaceae bacterium | reverse complement strand
AAATGTACGATTGAATTCGTAGAATGTTGCATTAAAAAGGGGATTTGTAAAAAATTAACAAATAACTTATTTAATAAGAGTTAGGAGAGATGAAAGTTTATGCTTCATTTTTAATCTTCGCACTGCTGATTTATATTCAATTGTACAAGAGTGCGACGCAAGGAACGATGAGCAATGTTTCAAAAAGCCGGGTTCAAAATGGCTGTTTATAATTTCTGCAGCATATCAACAACGCCTTCTTTTTTTAAAATTAAATAACCGAGCCTGTCATTGCTTATGCCTTCTTTTAACTGGTAACTAAAGATTAACTGATCGTCTTTTACTTCAGTTTCAAAATAGCGGAACTGTATGTTGGGGTACTGTTTCAGCGCTTCGCCAATCTCGTATAAATGTGTGGAAAGAATGAATAAAGCATTGTTCATTTTGCGCAGGCCTTCTATTACCACGGTGCTGCATTTCATGGCATCCTGTACATTGGTGCCTTTAAATAATTCATCGATGAGGATAAGCCATTTTTTGCCGTCGGTTATTTTTACAAGTGTTTTATGTATGCGCTGCACTTCGTTAAAAAAATAACTTTCGCCTTTTACAATATTGTCTTCAACCTGTATGTTGCTCAACAGGCCATCGAATAAACTCAACTGCATTTTTTGTGCAGGTACGCCCATGCCGATATGTGCGAGATATGCTGACACGCCAACTGCTTTAATGAACGTGCTTTTACCTGCCATATTTGCGCCTGTAAGAAAGAGGAAGTTTTGCTGTTGGGTAAGATCAATATCATACGATACAGGCAATGGCAGCAATGGATGAAAAAGTTGCGTCGCTGTTAAGTGCGGTCTTTCCGTATCAATGAATTCAGGAAAATTAAAATGGTGTTTTTCGCATGCAACTGCCATACTGTAAAAAGCATCGAGCCGGCTGTAAATTTCAATCAGTTCAAAAGATGCGTTTTTAAAACCATGACGGATATAGTAGCCAAATTTTTGCGCTTCTTTATCTGTTATTTTTTTTAAATCGCGGTGTGCAATAATTGATTGTATCACCGGTTTTTTAAGCAGCAGGCTTATATGATCAATGATCGTTTGCAGCACCGGCGGGTTTTGATGCTGCGATAGTAACACAGTAATCTCGTGCAAGCCTTTAATAAAATCGGCAAAATGTGTTACCGAATATTTCACCAGTGAAAAATCCTGGCTGTTTAATAATTTATAAAAAAGTGCATTAATGCTTGTTGGTTTATGAGGAATATTTTCTACCGGTGTTTCGTAAAATTTTTCAATCACCATGATGGTTCCATTGCTCACACTTTGCGGCCATTGTGCCCGCACGCTTATAATGCGTTTCAGCAACTCCTGTGTTTCTTTTATTTCTTTAATGCTCTCCAAAGGCTTTGCCAGCAGGCGCCTGAGCCAATCCCTGCCACCAATGGTGCGTGTAAAATCTAAAAAATGAAAAAGGGAATGTTCTTCTTCGCGTGCAAATATGGAAAGGTCGTTGAGTGTGGTATTATCAGCTTGCATTATAAAGTTTCGGTGATTATTATTTTCAACTTGGCATTTTAAATATTACCCTTCATTTTTTATGAGCAAAGTGGTGAGCAGAGCCGAACCATAGTATTTCATAACATCACCTCTTGCATCGCACTCTTGTACTCTATAACTTTTGGCAGCAAAAATCCGTAACGCTCCAAAGGTTATCTTTCAAATTTTAATCTCATGCCCTTATTAGATTCATCAAACACACCATTTCCATAAACAAGGTTGCCATTTACAAAAGTATTGGTAACAGTAGCGGGAAAAGTAAATCCCTCAAGAGGGCTCCAGCCGCATTTATACAAAATATTTTCTTTCGATACAGTTGAAGGTTTGTTTATATCAACGAGTACGAGGTCAGCATAATAACCTTCACGTATAAAACCCCTTTCTTTTATTTGAAAACAGGTAGCAACAGCATGGCTCATTTTTTCCACCACTTTTTCTAAACTTATCTTTCCTTCTTTTACATAATGGAGCATCAGCAGTAAAGAATGCTGAACAAGCGGCAAGCCAGCATGTGCTTTTTCGTAAGGTTCATCTTTCTCACTCCATAAATGCGGGGCATGGTCGGTGGCAATTACATCGAGCCTGTCATCAAGTAAAGCCTGCCACAATGCTGCTTTATTGTTTGGGGCTTTAATAGCAGGGTTGCATTTTATCTGGTTGCCAAGGCGGGCATAATCATCACTTGTAAAATGCAGGTGATGCACGCATACTTCAGCAGTAATACGTTTGTCTTTTAACGGGATCATATTGGTAAAAAGCTGTAATTCTTTTTCAGTACTGATGTGTAAAATATGCAACCGGCTTCCGTGTTTTTTTGCATATTGAATAGCTTTAAACGATGATTCAAAACAGCCTTCTTCATTTCTTATTACCGGATGGTCAGAAGGTTCCAAAAAGGCTTTTTCATTTTTCAGTTTTGCAAGATTGGTTTTAATGATCTGTTCGTCTTCGCAGTGGGTAGCAATAAGTAATTCAGAAGAAGCAAATACTTTATCCAGCATCAGCGGGTTATCAACGAGCAGGTTTCCTGTTGATGAGCCCATAAAAATCTTCACACCGCACACATCGTTTTTCTTCTGGTTGGTTTTTTTTATTTCTTCCAGGTTATCATTCGAAGTGCCCATAAAAAATGAATAATTGGCCAAAGAGTTTTCAGCGCCAATAGCATATTTATTTTCCAGCAATTCCTGTGTAAATGCCGGTGGTATTGTATTGGGCATTTCCATAAAACTGGTTACACCACCTGCAACCGCCGCTTTTGATTCAGTATAAATAGTTGCT
>JANXWM010000371.1 GCA_025351145.1 Chitinophagaceae bacterium | reverse complement strand
ATTGCCGTTGGCAGCCATGCAGATAATATATTCATCAGATGATATTTTTATTTCTCCCTTTTTTTTGCCTGTGGTATAGTCTGCTATAACAATTACGCCATCACCTGACAGGCACATTTGATTGTTGCCGCCATACACAACCTGGTTTTTAAGCGATTGCAACCTTGCCGATCCGGGTACTTTAAAGTTAAAATTCAATATGTTGGCAAGAGTTGATCCATCACTTAACTCAGGCACAGATACCATGTCGCCTTTCTTTTTTACAGAAAAATTAAAACCAAATATATTTCCTGCGGGGGTATAACCTATTACCATTTCTCCCGGCTCCTGAGTCTTCGATAGTGCGATTGTTCCGGTGGCAACATTTAAAATTCTTGATGTAAAACCAGATGCAATAAAAAGCGCTTCCTCATTTGGTGAAAGGCTTATAATTTCTGCATTGCCATTAACATCGTCATATAAAATTTTCTCCCGGAATGTTGCTATATCAATCACTGTAACCTTAAACCCGTTGATGTTTTCAGAATTTAGGAGGTATAAATTATTACCCCCTGCAATTGCATCCTGAGCACCATGCTCTGTTTTATGTAAGAGTTTAAAGGAAGGGAATGCATAAAAATAAACTTCCTTTTTTGTGGCTATTACAAGCACTTTTCCATCGCCGGTCAATTGCATGGCCGTAGGAAAATTATCAACCACCAGGTTCTTCAGCAGGCGGCCCGATTTTGTGTCCCATATCTTTATTCCTTTTGAACCTGTACCCACAGAGAAAAGGTATTTTCCATCAGCTGAAAATTTGGTAAGGTACACCTGATCGCCATGGCCTGCCGGTACAATCAGTTCTGGAGTTTGGGCGTTAAGGTTTACAGCAAAAAATAAAAGGATAAAGAGTTGTATATATTTCATGGAACAGTATTTCATTATCCGTTAAAGATAGCGGTATTGTGAGCTTTCATCATACCCAATAGCAGGTATTTACCGTAGCAAAATAATTTTTATGAACCGGGCAAAAGTTCTTTGGGCAGCGCCTCTTGCGTCGCACACTTGTACGTTCGGGTAAGAAATGGGCAATGTGCAGCAGCGATTATTTTTTTGTGGGCTTGCTGATTGTAAAACCTGCCTGCAAAAATAAACCTTGTTACTGTTTTATAAACTTGAGTGTGGTGGTGTTGTTTATCAGGAGGAGGTAAAAGCCATTTGCCAAACCGCTTACATCTAATTGCCTGCTGCCTGTTGCGCCCCATCGCTTTACAACAATGCCTGCAGCATTTACCACTTCAAAACTATTAATGTTTTTTGTAAGGCCATCAACATACAATAAATTATTTACAGGGTTGGGCCTTATTGTTAATTTACTTTCAATTACAGCAGCAGCAAAGGTTTTGGCCACAACAGCCTGTGTAGCTATACTGCTTGTTTCACTTATACGGTTGCCCACCGCATCGTAAGTATAACTTATGGAAGCGCCATTACTGTAGGTAACTTTTGTTAGCTGGTTTTTAGCATCGTATTGAAATGTTTGTGCCTTTGCAGCCACGGCGAATACACAAAGTATGATTACAAATAAGGGTAGTATTTTTTTTGTTTGCATGTTATTGTATTTTTTGTTTCGTATAGTTATACAGTACAAGTGTGCGACGCAAGGAACGGTGAATATTGTTTTGTTGTTGGGTACATAAATGCTGTTTAAAAATTCAAACTTCAAAAGTTGCTGTACCTGGTGTTTGCATGTAACCAACCATGCTGCCATTAATATACACTTCAGCTTCGCCTGTTGATGCATGTTCTATCAAGGCCAAGCCGTTTTGATCTGTATAAATATTCCTGCTCACTCCTAAATTTACAATTCCATTCCAGCCTAAAGCAACTTTGGCACCCTCGAACCATTTGCTGTAGCGTTTGTTATAAATTTTTACGATTGATGTGGGCATGATAATGATTTATTATTTTAGATAGTATGGTTTAACATTGTAATTAATTATTTGAATAATTCGCCATAGTCTTGTGGTTTTAACCAAAAGGGTATGGCATTGTAAGTTGCTTGAAAAGTGCTTTTTAAAAGCATTTTATTAAAATCTAAACCATCTTTAAAAGCATCTCCATTTAGTATTCCATTTCCTATAGTCTTCCAGAAAGTCAAATCGTACTTCTTTTTATCCCATTTTTCTAAGAAATCATTTTTAAAATTTATGAAATCGTCTTTTTTCAGCTTTGATAAATTTGTAAAAACACCATCAGCATTATTCAATACATATTGCCCTATATCAGTATCTATTGCAGAAGAAGCTGCATCTAAGAAACCAACTTCAAATAGGCTGCTTGTTTGTTTTACAAATGTGCTAACCTTTGATGCTTTGTGAAGTTGATCTATAAAATTTATCATATCCTCCGCTGATTGTAAAGTTGAAAGGTTACTATAATATGAATTAAGAGTATTAACGACAGCCGCAATTTCTTCAAGTCCAAATGGATCTATATTTATCACAGGGTTATTCCCCGCATACGGATACAAATTCGTACTCCAAATTGGGTCTTCGCTTAAGAACCTTCCTGCAACCGGGTTGTAATATCTTGCACGTATAAAATACAATGTACTGTCTTCGTACTGCACGCCATATTTGCCCACATAGCGGTAAGTATTAAAATCTTCCTCGGTTACACTTTGTTTTTCGCCAAAAGAACCGTAGCTGTATTTATGGGTTATGGTTTCTGCGGCATTAGTAATGGCTACTGTGCTGCCCCGGTAATCGTAATGGTAATAGTATGGCTGGCTGCTACTTACTTTTACCCTTGCTATAAGGCCAATGCCATGTATATAATAATACATTGGTGTGCCATATAGGTCTGTTTCTTCCAGTACATTTTGTGCCATATCAAGCACATACCTGGTGCTGTTCTTTTTTCTGCGCTGCATAAGGCCATCGTATTCATAACTGTTGGCTGTGCTGCTTCCATCACTATATGTTATTAAATTATTCTTTTCGTCGTAATCATAATTCCTGGTAACCGCACCTTTTGTAACAACCGTATTATTTCCATTATTTTCATACGTGTAATTCTCATCGGCCCTTGTCAGCAAACGGTTATCGTTGCTGTAAGTATAGCCAATATTTGCATTGGTTTTTGGCGGCAATGCGGCGGCGGGTTGTGTTATGCTTTCATTGGTATGGTTGCCATTAAGGTCTATACCAAATTTATAAGCTGCAATTACAGTTTGGGTGCTTTTCAAATTTACAAGGCTGTCCATACGTCCTGCTGCATCGTAAAAATATTTTGTAATGGTGCCGTTGCCATTGGTTTGTGTATTTAACCTTCCATCTGCGAGGTAAGTGTATGTTGCATAAGGATTATTGTTCGCATCTTTTACTTTTGTAAGGTGATTGTTTTCATCATACTCATAGAGCACTGTAAAGCCGTCGGGATAAATTATTTTAGTAATGTTATTATTGTTGTCGTATTCATAACTAACCGAGTTGGCCGAAAAATCGTTGTATTTTATTTTTGTTACACGCTTGTAGGCATCGTAGTAGTAATTGATTTTTTTTCCATTGTCGGTCTTGGTTACAGACTGTATGGTATTATCCCCGTTATAAACGTAACTGCTGTAGCCATCGTTTGCCAACTGGCCTTTATCATTGTACTGCATTGCAAACGAAGTGCCATTAGGATTGGTAAAAGCCTGCAAAGTGCCGTCATCATTATAGGTATAGCTCTTTACAGCATTGCCAAATTGTTCCTGTATCAGTTCATCATTGTTATTATAGCTAAGGCTCGTGGATTGGTTTTTCGCATTTATAATACTGGTAAGGTTATCGTTCTTGTCGAATATAAATTGCGTAGCATGTTTAAGGCCGGTTGTGTCTGCCGTCTCTTTTAAGCGGTTATCATTTTTATCGTACTGGTAAGCGGTTATTTTGTTGTTGGGGTTTGTCACTGCTATTGCACGGCCTGCACCATCATTGACCTGGCTGCTGCTTATGCCAAGTGGGATAGCACTGCCGGCAATATTGCCATAAGTATCGTAGGTAAAATTGCTTACTATTCCAGACTGGTTGCTTACGTTGCTTACCGTGCCATTGCTGTTGTTTGCAATAGTAATGAATGAAAGATCAGGATATGTAAGCTTTGTAAGGTTGCCATTTGTATAAGTATAACTGCTTGTAAAACCCTTGCCATCTTTTACTGTGGCAATATCGTTCAGCGTAGTGTAGGTATAAGTTTGTGTAATGCTGTCTCTGCCTGTTTTTTTAATACTCAGCAAATTCCCTTTAGCATCATAAACCATTTTTGTAATAA
>JANXWM010000037.1 GCA_025351145.1 Chitinophagaceae bacterium | reverse complement strand
CTCAAATAAGCTGGGAGCCTGTATTTAATTTAACCTTTCCATTCAATACAGCTAAAGATCCGGCATTTGGTATTTTAAAATATGATACTGATGGCATACCTGCTATCATTGGTAATACAGGATTAGACGCTGTAACACTTGCACCGATACCACTTACCAATACAGTAATAAACAATTATGCCAATGATACCAATTTTAAAAGCTGGAGTTTGTTTACACTGCCTAATGGTATGGTATCATTAGGGCGCTATAATCAAACCAATCATTATTTTCCACAACCAAATAATGATGGTGCCAAAATAGAATTGATAAAAGCAGCTTTCAAAGATGGCGTTAATGCAGGTTTGCAGATCGTGACAAAAGCAGGTGCTAATCCCGGCGAAAACAATAAAGTATTCGAAGGCAACACAACACAATACTTCAATGTAAAAAACCTGCTTGTACCCGGCACATGGAGTATACTTGGAGAAACAGTTACAGACATCTTTAATGATGAATTTGGCAACCATGGTATTATCGCAAGAGGTGTACCTGTTGAGCGTTATGATTTTACGGGTTATGGCGCACAGATATTTAGTCACTGGCTGAATAATAATGCCGAAATAGCACAGGTTTCGCAATCTATTTTTGATGTATGGAAAGGCCGTGTTGCTAAAGAAATTATTCAGGTGCGCAGTATTATTTATCCGTGGGCCATCAGGGTTGTAAGAACCATCACACTTTACCGCAGCAGTACTGGTTTTGAATACCGTGTTGACAGTGGCTGGCGTGCAGATAGTGATGGTGTATACGATTTCAGAACCAGGGATGAACCAACTGTTAATTATGTTTTTCATCCAGGAGTAGTAAGAGGAGTATATAATGTACGCAATATTGTAGAGAATAATCTGGCACCTTATAAAAGAACATGGTTTAAAGATTATGGTGTATACGTTAATGACAATGATGGTACAGCACAACCTGTAGGAGCAGGTGTAAATCTTGAATTGGAATTGATCCCTGTTTATTTTGATGCAGATGTTTTTATTCATGATGTTGATGGAACTCCTCCTGATGTAAAGGGTGTGCCCCAGGGTACGTATGTAGCTTCAAAGAAAATGCTTGGTTATCTTCAGAAGGCACCAAAGGGTGTGATCATTTCACCCGAAGATTTTGCGGCTGTAATTAACTTGCAAAATGGTTTGGGCGGCCCTGTGGATACTACATTAAACATTAATGGCAGCGGCCAAAAGATGAGGGTTAGCAGGGTAGAAGTTAAAAGCAGTGTTGATGAAACTAATAAGATCGTTTTTGTAAGCGCTGCTGCGGGCATGCCTGTTTTACCAAAAGATGGAAGCTGGAGTTTGGTATCGCATGATAAAACTTCCAAAGAAGTGCATCCTATTACAGACACCACAGTTTCATTGATACGCAATGGTGCACTCGGCAGTTATACACCACCTCATGCAAAAGAAATAACGGTTCCATCTGAGTTATTTAAAACACCTACAGACAGGCTTACCCAATATGGCTTTTTGCAAAACACAGACACACAAAAAATCTTATACCGAAATCCTTATTTCAATGTTGCTGAAAACCTTTTGCACAGTACCATGCCTGATCTTGGCGATGCTTACCGTTTGCTGAACAGTAAAGGTGTATTCCCTAATCTTGATAACCTTCAAACAATAGATCTCGATGCAAAAGGTTGCGCTACTAAAATTATTGAGCAAGGTTACCAGATGGTTGATAAAGCAGCCACCAATGTGCTTAAATCTTTAGAACAGAATTTCGATAACAATGCGTCCTTTACTTTCATTGATAAACCGGGAATACTAAAAGTTTATGTAGAATATTTAAAGTCTGATAAAGATGGCAATAACCTGGGTGCAGGTTCGCTTAATGTTGATTTGAACAGCCAGGTAAATAACTGGGTAAACAAGATGAATGACATCACCATGGTGGTTGATCTTGTTGACATGAAGAGGTTGTTCATGATCGGTGGGAAATTCGATACACAAAAAGGGCAGGCACCGGAATTTAAAGGCCCTAAATTAATTCCTGGAAAAGATCTTAAACCAATTATAGAAATTCTTGAAGTGCTTGAAGCCATTGGTACTTCAAACGATTATGCCAGCCTTGTTAAGAAAGGTTTGCAGATCGCAATGAGCAATAGCCCCAACAATTGGGAATATAAATTCCAGGCCGATAAGGAAATTCCTGTTTTACAATTTCCGCCTGCATATCTCGACGGACCCACTACGCCATTACGTTTGGAAGCAAGCATGAAGTTAGGCGTGTACTTCAATCTGGCTGTACCCATTCCGCCTGATGGTTTGCCCGGATTGAGTGCAGGTGGCTTTATAGAATTTGGTGCGAAGCTCAGTGTAATGTGTGTAAGCCTTGCTGCTGCTACGGTGTACGCTGTTGGGCAGGTTACCTTACGCATTTCCGGCGATACAGTAAAAGGCCCCGGTCTCTACATGAAGATGGGTTTTGGTATTGAGTTAATGGTAGGTATTCCTGTGGTGGGCAATGTAAGTGTGTATTACGGAGTTGGTATCGAAATATCGCTCGATACAAAAGATATTACAGTTGGCGCATTCATTGTATTCCGCGGAAGAGCTGAGTTAATCGGTGGCCTTGTAACCATCACCATTCAAATAGAAGCAAGTGGTAAAATACATAAAGAGCTGGGGTCAGGAAGAACAGATTGCATTGCGCAGGTAACATTTAGCATAGATGTTTCTATTTTGTTTGTGATAGATATTCACGATACAGAACAATGGCAGGAAGCAAGACAAATTGCATAAGCGCTTATATAATTTATTAAGAAAATATTTTTGAGCCCAACTGAAGAATATGAATTGAACGTCCCTTGCGTTGCACACTTGTGCTGCATAACATCGTGCGTCATTGCGAGGAACGAAGCAATCTTACGGCGTAACACAGAGTAGTTAGAACGCAGGACAGGAGATTGCTTCATTCCTCCTCGCAATGACGATCAACGGTTCCGAATGCACAAGAGTGCGACGCAACAGGCGATGCCACAAAGAACTTCAGCCCGGCTCAAAAAAGAATTTATAAAAAGAAAATATTTTGACTAACTATTAAAATAGTTGCACCATGATTTCCAGACTAAGTATTATGGCATTTCCACAAAAGCACGTAGGCAAAAGTTTATTTATAAACGTGCTGATCGTGGTAAGAAATTTTAATCCTTTGATGGATGATAAAGTGAATGCATTATCGCCTGCATGGGTTGATTGCAACCTGCGTTTGCAGGCAATGGTGATAGATGCTTTGGATGATTATCCGAGGCTTGATCTTGCAGCTACGCCTTATGATTTGCCTGCTGTAACGATGCCTGTAGAAGCAACTGATATTTTTACTTCGTTGCAAAGCCGTTTTAAAATAACAAAAGTTAATCGTGCAGATAATTCTGCTGCCAATGTAAAGCAAGTGCAAAAATATTTGCCTCAAACATACCGGCAGTCTTTCAACTTCACTTCGCCGCGCAATAAAAATATTTGTGTTACCGGTGATGAATATCATTGTGCAGTAAAAAAGAATCCTGATCCCGATCCAACTTTTGTGCAGGACACAGATGATACAAGCTGGGGCAAAGTATTTGCTTTTTGCCTGCGTCATAAAGAGCTTGCAAAAAAATGTGGTTTTATACATGAAGAATTAGAAATTAAGCTTGCAGATAACACTTATAAAAATGGTGGATGGTTATATGTTGACTTGCATCCTCAATGTAGTTATTATGGACAAACATTTGATCCGTCACCAAACGGAGATCAAACCTATGTAAAGAGATACGCTGCACGCATACCAAAACTTGATCTTGCAAAAGAAAGAAATCTTTTTGCTGCTGTTGAGTTCCCTGTATTGATTGATAATAATCCACCATTGGCCGATTATCCTGTTGCACCTTCTACTTCTATACTTGATGAAATGTTTATTGAAGCAGCAGAATATGATGACGGCTTTTGTAAGATCGTACACAGTTACCAGCCCGTAAGCAACAGTTTATTAAAAGAAGAACAGGATGATGAACATCCCGTAACAAATGATATAGGCATACGAATGGGTTGGGATGATGAGCAACTTGCTGCATGGCATGCAAGACAATTGGGTGCTGACCCTTCAACAGGTAAAAGAGCTGATGCGCCATTGGGTGTATTTCAATACCGCATTGATGTAAGAGAAAAAAGCGATGACCCAATGAACCTGAATGACTGGATATCATTGTGCAGGGTTCGTTATGATAAGCAGGTGCAGTTAGATGCGGTGGTAATTGGTAATAAAAATGAAGAACTTGAAATGGGTGTTGAAGTTTATCCTGCACAATTGGATGCAGATACAACAGGAAGTTTCTGGCTGCCATCTTATTTTTCACAATGGATCGGAAGCAGTCTTGTATTACAGGATGAGGATGCGATTGCGATTTACCAAAAAGATAAAATTGATAAAAATCATCTCAGTCCTTCGAATCAATACGACCCGCCGGGAGAACAGCCTTTCAAAGCAACAAAGAATGATTTTTATAAAGCAGTTGGATTGGATAGAATTGCTTTGATATATGGGCATCAATACGAGTTCAGGGTGCGTATGGCAGATACAACAGGCGGTGGGCCAACAATAGATGAAGATCCTGTCTATGACTCAGTTTCGCCCATTACATTATGTCATTTTGTGAGGCATGTTATTCCACAGACATTCAATTTTGTAACAGCACTTCCTGTAAGTGATACTGATACTTTTACAGGTAATACATTAAGTGTTAAGCGACCGTTGCTGGGCTATCCCGCAATACTATTTACAGGCGCTTACAATGATACCGTTCAAAAATTAATTGATGATGGTAATACAGTTATAAACAGTGTGGTAAATGGAGTTCAGCAGGAAAAAAGAGATATTGGTTTATACGATCCCGATGTGAATCGTATGGAAGTGCTGGTGGAGATAAAAGCACTTGCTATGGATACTACCATTCGTAAAAGAGATGCAAAAGATAACTATGCATTACTGTACACAACAGCAAGAAATTTTCCAATAGATTTTGCCGGGCAGCTCCATGTGCCTTTTACTTTCATTGATGCATCGGTATTAAGTTTTGTCGGCAGCCAACAGTTACCTGATCTTGGTTTGAATACTTCAGGCAAAACAAATATTGATGACAGAACTGACCTGGTTTTACCTACAGCAAGAGATATAAGAATTACCGTACGGCCACTTACAGTAACAAGAACGGGCTATTATGGCGGCATTAACCCTGATGGCAGTAGCAGAACAGAATTACGCGGCATGCCATCTTCTTTTGTTACAAGAAAAGCTGCAACATCAGAGAAGAATTTATTCAAGCCTACCGGTGAGCAAATGATAATCCGTGGTATTTATTTGCAACCCGAAGAAGCTTTAACTGTTACTGCTGATATAAACCAATTACTCGTTGCCAATCTTGCAACAAACGACAGGATACCAACGCTTATTCAGCGTTTGTCAGGTGCCATTGGTTCTGATAGCAAGGGCATGTCCTTACTCGGCCAGCAAGGTCAGCGCTGGCAGTTTGGTGCAAGCAGGTTTATAAGACATACGGCAGCACCGGATAATACGAGTATCACATTCGCTACAAAAACTGATCTGCTGAATCACTGGATCGTTCCGATTACTTTATTAATTGATAGGGACTGGACATGGGACGGGGTACAAATCGTGAGTATGGAAATATACAGGCGCAGAATATTTTTAAGAGATGCAATGCAACTCATGGGCTTTACAGATCGTGATGCATTTTTAAATTCATTCAGCACGACAGACATCATGACTAATGCTGCGGTTGTGGCTGCCATTACAGAAGAAAGGGTAGGAGACCTTGAATTAAAACGCACCATAAATATCCAGGCATTATTAGAACCAGATCGTTCGCAAACCTATTGCTGTTTTATTGATGCGGCAGAACCAAAACAGGATGATGATACAAAGTTTCCTGATGAATTATTACTCTCTTACCGTGTTGCAGTAAATTATTTGCAGGATGGAATGATTGTGCCGCAAAATGACGATGATATTGCCCTTTACTTGCACTTGCCCATTACTACACCACCGAAACAAATGCCAAAAATAGTAAGTGCCGGTATGGCCTTCAGCAAATATGTGCGTGATGAAAATTATGCCAATACAGAAACACGTAAAAGATATTTATGGGTAGAGTTCGAAGAACCGCCCGCCGATTCCAATGACGCGTATTATGTGCGCATGCTTGCGTATGCGCCTGATACTTTATTATCAAAGTGGGAGTTTGAAATGATGATCGCACCACAGGAACCATCATTGCCCATTGAGCCCGAACCCATACGTATCATTAGCTACGTAAGCAGTGATGATAAAGCAGGCCTGCACGCCATGCAGGAGATGATTCCCGCAAATGACAGTAATGTGCATTATTTAGTGCCTTTACCCAAAGGAATTCATGTTGATTCTTTGGAATTGTTTGGCTTCTTTACATATGAGTTCAGGGTAGCGCATAAAATTCCCTGGTGTACCGCACAGGCCCGCCATGGCAGGCAATTGCGCAACACAGGTGTACAGCATCCTGCACCGCAATTGTATTGCGTGGCTAACCGAAATGAAAAAGATATTCTTGTAACAGCACCTTTTGCACAAACTGTTTTTGATGGCCGCAATGTAACTGCCAATCCGCCACGCACACAAATATGGGCGTTGCTCTATGCGCAGGTGCGCATGGCCGATGACAGTGATGAAAGAAATGTATTGCTTGCAGATAAGCAATTGTTCATTCCATCTTTTTATTCGAAAACAGGGGCATACATTAATGATCCTTCCACAAACTCAGATGCAACACCACAGGGCGTTACAGGCTGGCTTAATTCGGATGTCGAGAATATGCTTGAACTGTATGGTCTACCCCTGGATAGTACGCTGAGTGTGTTGTGTGTTGAGATGATGCCGGGTTATGATAACTTTTTTGTTAATGAAAGATACCACGAACAGCAAAGAAGCACTTACAGTTTTACACATAATAATAATGTTGCCGAAAGAACAGGTTTGTTCACTGCGGCACAGTATAAAAACTTTATAAAAACTACCACTGCAGCCATCGAAGAAACCAGGCAGGAAGTACACCGTTCAAAACAAACAGAAAGTTATTTATACAGCAATAATAATGCAGAGGCTTTTGGCCCGAGGCCATTAACCAGCGAT
>JANXWM010000306.1 GCA_025351145.1 Chitinophagaceae bacterium | reverse complement strand
GCCATTGTAAGCCCGAACGGATAATAATCTGTAGTCTCCAACAGTGGCCCTCTAACCTGTGTAACCTGCAAATTATCAAAGAACACATTTACATTCTGCGTTTCATTGCTTACGTAAATATACAAATATCCACTCCTGGTTATCGGCCTCCCGGTAATATTATGTGTTGTAAAAATGTTATCTCCACCTACCTGTTCAAAATAACTGTTATTACCGTCATTGGTTAGCACCGGGTTCAATTGTTCATCCAGCAAAACAATATTGATATAGGCTTTTGGCTTACTGGTATTTGTATTGGCATCACGATTGGCTAAAAAGCCAGTTACGCTCGGATTCAGCACCGTACCTGCAATCTGCGGCTGTAATATCTTATTACCGCTTACTTCCGGTACGCTGTTAATCAGGGCATTTATAATATCAGTCAACGGGCTTGTATTACCTGCTGGTGTTACCCCATTCAGTTTGTACCAACTGTTTACCCTTACATTCACTTTATCCCCTGCCATTACTTTCAGCAGTATGCTTGACCCGGTTTTATTCCCGCCGGTGGCACCGCTAAGCTGTTGTATAAAGTCATTCGGATTTGTGTAGGTGTCTGTTGGATAACCTGTAACAGTACTTTTATTTACCCTTCCATTATCCAGGCCATCATAATAGAGTTTCTCTGTTGGCAGCGGTGTTGCTTCTAAAGACGCAACCTGGTATGCATCTGTTTGCTGTTCGTCTGTAAGTACCACCCTTGTATTACCTAAATGATCCTTCAGAAAATAATCATACACAAAAGCTGTTGCAGGCTGACCGCTTACTACAGAAAATTTAGGTCGCACCCTTCCTTCCTCATGCCCAAAAAACTGGAGTACACTATTCTCATATACAACACTGCCCAAGTAAGCGGTATTGGTCTGCTTGGGTGTGTTGCCATTAGCTGTAGCAGCCAGTTCATTCACCCGCTTTTCCAGCTTGTTACCTGCCGCATCATAGATATAAGTGATGCTTCCCTTAGCCGATCCATCATCATTCTTTACAGTTATCTGCCAGGGCAGGTTAAGATAATTGTATGTAATTGCTCCCCCGGTTGCCTGGTCAACACCTGTATTGCCATTTAGCCTTTTGTTCAGATCGGTAATCAGGTTACCATTCTGGTCATAACCATAGTCATCTGCCGAAGTATTTTTATCGGTAAAATCCCCGACATGGTTATCGGTTGAACCTGTTGCATCATTTACCGCCCTTAGTTTATTACCCGCACCACTGTTTTGATAAGTATAGTTCAGGTTGTCAATCTGCGGACTGGCATTCAGCAGCAACCCCCATTGCTGCATCTGTTTAATATTGCCGTTCTCATCATAAGCCGAAGTTGCAAATTGCAGGTATTGGCAAGTATTATTTCACCATCATAGGTATTTCATGGCATCACCTGTTGTGTCACTCACTTGTACGTTCGAATTATAAATCAGCTTTTACCACAGCAAAGATTGAAGCGAATTTTAAAAACATTGCAGCTATAAGCATTCCATAAAAGCGACACTACAGACAAATGCTTTTTGCTGCAATGGTTTGGTGCATTACTTGCCGACTAAGCCGGAGAGAGACCTTTGACCTAGATAGTAGTTTGTTCTCAATGTATATCTAACACACTTTTACTTAGGAGATGAATGTATATTGAAATGGTACAAGGAGTTAAAAATTTATATTTTATTGAAAATTTTTTCACCATGTTTAATACTTTGAGAGTTTAAAATTATTAAGGTGTCGAATTCATTATAAAATTTGCTAGGGTACGTTGGTAATATATCCTTTTTGTCTATACTTAATATTATTTGATTTTTTCCGCTAAAATTCCATATTCCTTCGACGGTTGTACCAAAATGATAAAACCTGCATCCATATATAAATCTGTTATTATTGTATAATGTAATTACACAACTATCTGAATACTCTTTTTCATTAATATTATGATAGACATACTTTCCAACAATACTTTTATCAGATAACCTTGATACTGCAGAACAACTAACTAAAAAAAATAAAGATATTATTTTAAAAAAGTGTTTCATGGATGTGATTTAAAAGTTTTATCACCCTCTTTTGTGTAATATAAATAATAAATAGAAGACGAATGCATAAAATCAATCTTGTTTGTTACAAAAGGATTTCGGCTTTCTAAATTCACTTCCAAATTAGCATTTAAAACGTTGTTCCATGCTTTTAATACATCATTCAATATAGTAGTAGCTCGCAAACTTTCAACTGGAAAATTTGCATATACCAGATTTCCATCGTGACTCTTAATATTTGAAACCCATTTTGTATCTATTTGTGAATATGTTACTCCTTGAACTGAATTAGGATCCCATGCATATTGTCTTTTATATGCTTCAACCTCATCAGTCAAATCATAAAGTAGTCCAATATCCCCATTTTTCTTAAAATTAAGATCTCCAGTTTCATATTGATATGCATGTTTTGCTTCATGCAAAAATAAAGCATCATCACTATATTGAATAACAACAGCATCTTTATCAGAGTTATAATAGGTGTTATGCACTTCGTTAGTTGTTTGTTCGAGCATATATAACTGGTGAGAGCTTTGTAATGTCCCCAATTCAGATATAGCTTTGGTCAATTCATTATTCGAATTAGTCAAGAAGCTACTTAATTTGTCATGATCTTCCTTGCTTAACCCCAAACCATCTAACTTTTTTTGATTTTCAGTTTGTTCATCTATCCTTTTTCGCAATTTGTTTTTTTGATCGTTTACATAATTATTATCCGCCGCTTCAAAATATCTTCCATCGGGATCAATAAATCTAATTGGATTATTTATGCAGTAACTGTAAGGACTATAATCAAGAGTATTTTCAGATAATGGGTCTTTTATATGCCACCTCCCTATGTTTGCATCATACATCCTTGCCCCATAATCATACATCTCTAAACCTAAACCATCACTAAACTCTTTCTCTTGTTTCTCCTTTCCATTGTACTCATATTTATTATCCAACTTCTCTGCCGCTTTAGAAGATATTCCCTGCATCGTCATCCCGAACGGATAATAATTTATTGCTCCCGAAACTGCGTTAATTTATCAAAGAACTACATAAATATACTGCGGTTTATTGCCTGATAAATATACAAATATTGGTTCTAAGCAGTTTGAAGAATATTGTGCGCATATTCTTTTTGATTTAAATTTTAAAGGCAAATAATACTTCAGTACCCAGCAATAGCATTTCATAGCATCAGCTCTTGCGTCGCACTCTTGTACTTTCGGATTATAAATCAGCTTTACCAAAGCGAACCGCAGAGTTTCTGCCACACACAATGCTATGC
>JANXWM010000276.1 GCA_025351145.1 Chitinophagaceae bacterium | reverse complement strand
CCCATGAAAACTTTCAATTCTTTACAAGGTGTTTGCGGCAGAAAGGATAAATACAATACTGGATGACCTGGCAAATTTGCCCTGCCTCTTTTGGTATATTTTTCGGGAGGTAATCCAAAAGAACTAACTAAGCTTCTATCTTCTTTAAATTCTGAAACTTTTCTAATTCTATAAAAAGTTCGATGATGAAAATTTGCATGAGGTTGAAACATTTGTAATAATGGTATTCGTCTATCTTTTTCAATATAGTTTTTCATATTCACATAGCTTGAATTATCAAAATTCTCTTCTTCAATTTCAGCAAAAACTTTCTGATAATAAGAAATATCTTTTATATGACCAGCTTGAGTATATGGAATCTTCTTCATAATTATATGTAATGCAAAACATCAGTAGCAGTTTTTCAAATTATCTGCTATAATTAAACTATCTAATTCTCTGCAGTTGCAGAGCGCTAAGGCTAATTATTAAAGTCATTACGGAATATGAAATTCATATACGTCGTTAATATGTTCTACTGATTCCGCAAAAAATAAACCGCATCTTTTGATATTTCTTATTACCCTATCGAAATCATTTTGGGGAATTTGAATATAAATTTTTGAAATATTGCCAGTGTCAGATAAAATACTTTTATCAATTTCATTATTCATTTGCGGAAAAGAATAACCAATAATTACAAGAATATCTGTATTAGCAATAATTTTCGTTGCTCTTTTTTTTATGTTATTAAATGTTTTTTTATGCTCAAATGCAAACGATAATGAATAAGAATCACCGTTATTATAAGTTAAAGAAATATTGGTTTTTAGTACATCAATTAGATTTTCATTAAAATTTGCTATATGATTACTATATTTTAAATCATTGCTTACAAAGATTCCTGCGGTTCCATTAAGCTTTATTATTTCTGATACATTATCTGATTCTCTATAATGAGGAGAAGGATTTATGTTTAAATTAGTTTGTGCTAAATCCAGTGAACAAGATTTTGCCCGGCAATATGACCCTTCTATCTGTAAATCATAATTCCATGATATAATATTGATTTTAGATGGTAAGCGGTCAGTTGTTTGATCAAAGTAATTATTAAAAAAAGTTCGGTATCTTTTATCGAATTGAGTTTTTACTAATTTATTAATAGTATCAGAATAAGGTATATAATAAGGAGGAATACCAAGATCTGGTTCTACATGTTGTGTGTAAAGAGTATTATTCTTTTTTAGTTGCTCAAATAAGAAAAAGCCACTTATTATATGCTTTAATTTTTTTAACTCAACGTGTTTTTGATTATTAAATAATTCATTTGCGTAATTATCAATTGATGTGCTTTCGTTAATATTATTAATCAAACTACTTAAATCTTTTAAGTAGTTCTCACTAGATGGCAGCAACAATTTTTCTCTATTAAGATGAAAAATATAATCTTCATAAATTTTCAATCTCTCTTCTATCCCATTTAATAATGGCATCGAATAATAACTAGCTCCCGCACCTAAATAGTAAGTTACTTTACTCATTAATTAATTTTATTAAAAGTGCCAATTTTCAACAATTATCGCTTGTTTAAATTAAATATTTTAAGGCTTTCACTTTAATTACTTTTTTCTTCACTACACAAACATCCCATTCAGACAAAAACTCTATTCGTTTGGGTTTTTTACAAAGGGCTGTGATCTTAGCAAAAGTCAGCAACTTTATCCAAAGCCGGTGTACTTTTATCCAAATAGTCGTCATGATGTTTGAATCGTATAAATTTGTTGACATATTCTTGAGAAATTTTAGTCTTGCATTTAAAACTTGCATGAGATGAACTGTTGAGAAATTTGTCAAAATGATAAAAGTATATATACAATATTTTTTGTTTCTTTAATAATAGTTCTTAATCACAGCGAGCCGCCCAGCATGGGTGGCTCGCTTTTTACGACTAAAAACATAGTACCGGCATAGTGCTATGCCGGTACTATTCTGTCTTTCTAAAACGGTAAGTCATCTTTGACTTCTCCGGGTTGCTCCGCCGATACATTAGATGAAGTTATGCTGGCACTTCCCTTTGCATGACCATGTATTTTAATGTCCTGCACATGACATGTAAGTATCCCCTTTGGTTCATTCTGCAGGTTGGTATATGCGCGTACACCAATGCGTCCTAATACCTCGATTACCGAACCTTTGATAAGATATTGCGCAACCTTATCAGTGATCCAATAGGCGCAGTCAATGTAGGTAACCATTTTCTTGATTTCATCACTCCCCTTTGGCTTGTAGGAATCATTAATTGCGATACTGAAATTCGTTACTTTCCTGCCGTCTTTTAATTCGCTCACTTTGGCATTTTGTGTGAGCCTGCCGATTAATTGTTGCATACGTGTATGTTTTAAAAATGAATAAATACATGTGTTGTTAGTGTTAACTGAATAAGGATATCTGCCCAACCTGTACTTTGTTGGGATAGTGCTGGTGGCTGTGTTTCTTGACGAGGTAGTAAATCGTAATATCTTCATTCAGAGTAATAGCCCAGGCATCCTGTAATGCTTTTGAGCGTGTCTTTCTTTTCTTTCGCTGTATCTCCCAGGAAAGCCGCATGAGCCGTGATAACAAAGTTGTGTGTGTCATAAAAAATGATTGTGTGGTTTAAATAATTCGGCAGAGTGCCTCATTCATATACCCTTAGCGACCAGCCATTAGTCAGTCGGCGGTGGGAGACAAGTTTGGGGCAAAAAAATACTACCTCACAGAACAATGGAGGAAGTCAAAAGATGAGTGTGGAGATTTTTTTGCTGCAACCGGAGGCAAGCGAAATGTAATGCAGCGCAGACTTTCGGACACCAGAGACTGACAATATCTTTGCGGCAGGGAGTGTTGAATTAAAATACGACTTCTGCAAAAAAATTACCTCAAGAATACTACTACGCAGATGTTGAGTAGTTAGAAAGTAAATTTATTATAGGGGTGATGGTGTGGTGCACATCAATTATTTTAATTCTTAAATAAATTTTTACATATAGATTTATTTTCGTGATTGATGTGTTATTGAAATTGAAAATGCTATACACTCTTTATTGATGTATAACCAGCATTTATTCACAACTGAATACTATTTAAATTGATTCTGTCTCGTCATTAATTTGCACTTATTAACTTTTAACTGAGAACATTCTTAGGTATCTCAATATTTAATAAACTTTGGAGACTTATAGTTATCATTTAAACTGACAAAATATAATCCCGCAGGTAAATCACTTACAGATACTGAATAAAAGTGATACCCCTTAGGGATAAATTCATTATTAATGACTCTTTTTACAATTGTACCTTTTGTATCTATAATTAAGAGGTTTGATTTACGATAATCAGCAGCCAATAAAAATTCAATATTCAAAATATTTGTTGTAGGGTTTGGAAATAGGTTTACTTTATTTGATTCTAATGGCGGCGCTTTGACCGAGATAATAATTTTTTTTGAAATAGAAATGAAATCATGAGTGGCGGTTAACATTACAGTTATATCACCAACAAAACCTGGCTTTGATTTTAGAGTAACGATACTGTCTTGAATAGAAAATTGAAAACCTGTGGCAGGTGTCAGAATTGAAGTAATTATATTTAAATCATTTTTTACTGAATCAGGATCAGATACAAATATACTAACTGGCACTTTTAATTCCCTGCCGGAATAAATTTCCAATTGCGGTGAACCCATTATAGGGGGTTGCTTTTTCATTAATAAAATTTCTTGAGAGCTATTTGCTTCCAATTTAATTGAATCAAACGCTAATTTTTGAACCTCAGGATCATATTCGGTTGTGTTAGTTATATTAGGTTCATATTTAGTAAAGAAGCCATCTTTAATCATCATTAAGTATACACTATCTAAATTCGGTGTGGAAGCCTGGTCTAATGCAATTGCAGTCCGCAGTTGTATATTTGTATTTGTTGCATTCTTGAATACAAACTTTCTACATTGTGTTTTAAGGTTTAAATTGGCTAAAGACGAGTCCTCATATTGTCTTAGTATTACTTGTACATTATTGTTAGGATTAACGTTTTTGACTGTAATATTCTTCCAATATTGCGGATTAAGTCCATTTTGAAAATTTATAATCCCACTGTCGCTAACAGACGAATAGTAGCAGGGCTGCATTACAAGATTAATGGTAGCAGTTGAATCAAATGTAAAGACAGTATCTCTATACCCATATTTCGAGAATTTAATATTGTTTGCACCTCTCAAAATTTTTGTAACAGTACTGGTTGTATTAATGTCACTATAATAAATATTATTGATAAACATTTTTGCATTAACGAATTGACTACTCGCATTTATCTTTAAATCTGTTGTTAACTCGTTCATTGTTGTGTCCGGGAAATAATATATTTCTTTTATAAGAGCTATAGTATCAAGTCCAATAAACTTTACCGTTATTTTATTGTAGCCACTATCTAACGAAACATTTCCGTTACCGTTAAATGGAATAAAAATACTGTCAGAATTGTGTTGGCTGACCATAAAACTTTTTACATTGATCGCGCTTGCTGCCAACCGGATACTGTTTTCATTTGTAATTGGATTTTGATCAGGTAATGATATTTTGGGGTACTGAATATAGTAGGATGGTGTTGCAGACTTAAACATTGCCACATTTAATTTTTTTGAAGTTATGAGTTCATTATTAACCGGAACCTGCAAAGATTCTACTCCATTAGCTTCGATCTTTATAGAATCCCAAAAAGATAATTCGGGTATAACTGTTCCATTGAATCTACCGTTCTCATCAGTTTTTCCAAATGCATAATAGACAGAATCACTTTTAAATTTTACCGAAAGAGTTGCTCCTGAAAGAATTGATTTTATCACTGTTATATCAAACTCACTTTCTTGTGGACGTGGACAAGTAGGAATTGGCATTGGGGTGTTAGCCCCCCACTTAGTAAATAAAACCATTTTATCAAGATCTGAATAATAATTCGTGTGATTAACATTAGAATAAACTGTAGGACTTGTTGTTGAAAGAAGTTTTGTTCGATGAATATGGACATGAGCGTTATCCGCAGGGTTAATATTCATTTTTAAATAATGCTGATACATTTGAAAGACATTTAAAACAGGATTTTCGTTGGTGTAATATAAGTGAATTGCAGAGGACGAATTTATCACGGATGGATCAGTAGAAATTGCATCACTGCTTGTACCTTTAACAACCCCGTCTGTAAAATCGAAAGATGTTCCCGCTACTTCATAATAAGCAGTCATATTTCCCAGTTCTATTCCAATCGGGATTCTGCCATAATTATTCAACCAATTAATTATCCCATACCCTTTTTCTTTTCCAAGTTCCTTTAAAGCAGGTGATGAATTATTGAAAGGCAAATTGTTTCCTATTGAAGCAAGAAAGTTGGCTCCATTATGAGGAGTGGCAAGAAAAAGTATTCGTTTAATCTTGGAGCTAAAGGAGTAATTATTAAAAGGTGTAGCTGACAATACTACATCATAGAAGGTGTTTGGGAAATTTTTATAGGAAACGCCATACCCTCCAATCAATGCCCGTGTATCTAAACCTCCTTTTGAATGACAGATTAAATCTATTTCATTCACTGTCTTGCCTCCAGCAAGTTTGAGTATTGAATCCAGCCCTACGCCAATTGAATAGGCATTTCTTTGTGTAAGATTTGCTCCGGCTTGTGCAACATACCAGGTTGAAAAGTAATTTGCATCCCATTCACTATATTTCACTATTGAAAAAGCATCATCCGATTGTGTACCTGTATTTGAAATACTTTCAATGTCCCTTTGAATAGTATTGTTCCAGCCAGCAATAAAAATGATTAACTTATCACTGTTGATATTATTTATTTTCCCAATTTTTGTTAATTCAAATGTTCCAGTTTCATTTAAACCTAGCTTCTTATAGTTTGCATCGTAATAGGTAATAGTATAAGTATACTCTCCGGGCAGTACACTGTTTTCACTAATATTAGTTGTGTTATTATTAATATCTAAAAATCCTAAGTCAGCGTTTATATATGGAGTGGATAACTTTAATTCTTCGGAAGAACTGGAGGAGGTATTTTTTATTATATCAAACGATATTTTTATTTTACTTAATTCCGAATTATATTTCAATGGAATCTTTAAATTTGATAATGGATTGTCTTTAAAAGACGAGCCAGGTACTAAATAAACTTTATTTTCTTTATCCCATTTTTTCTGAATAATATTAGTTCTTCCATTGTTATTATTAACTCCGGAACCAAAAACATTTTTTACAATTTTAGGAAGCGCATTATCTAATACAGCGTAGTAACTTAAAATCTTTCCTTCTACAGAATAATTTTTTAATTCTATGTCCGTTGTTGTATTAAAATTTTGAGTTGCTATAGTGGTAGAAGGATATGATATTGCGTAGTTAAAAATGCCATCACTGTTTAGTACATCTATTTCTAAATGCCATGACGCATCTAAATTACCTGTCCTTATAACACTTACTTTTCCATTAAAATCGTCTCCTTCTCTTTGCCACGGCGGCACTATCGTGGAATTTTCACCATAATCAATTGCAAGATCATTAGTATTACAATTGGTTACTATCACATTTTTTGAATTGGTAGCATTATCGCAATTGTTTTTGGTGACTATAACAGTGTATATCCCTGCATCAGCAGCGGTAACACTTGTCTTTGAAACAGTTTGACTATTTGAAGTAAATCCATTTGGTCCAGTCCAATTAAAAGCTACCCCTGTTTGTGGGGAAACGGCAACAAGCGATAATGGCTGACCGCATACCAGATTCGTAATGCCATTTATGGATACTGATAGATTACATGTATTGTTACCTCCTACACTTACGTCAGTACAGTTCTGTGAAGGTGTACAACCTAATTTAGTCATAGTCACGCAATAACTGCCTTCCATTCCGGTAGAAAAATTATTAACCGAAGGATTTTGTTGTGATGATGTCCAGCCAGCCGGTCCAGTCCAGCTATAAGTATATGTTCCGTTTTGTGAAGGTGTTGCAAATAAATACAAAGTGGCTCCAATATTCACAGGCGAATTAGAAGATGCAGTTACCGTTGGGGTAGTACAGCCATTGGTAGTAGTTGTAAAAGATATCGTGTTTGATTGCGATGAATTACAATCTCCGTAATTGGCAATTATATAATAATTGTATGTATTGCCAGCAGCCAATGTTGCATCAGTATATAAGTTTGGTGGAGCATTCGTAATAGGTATTGTTGTATAATTTCCTCCGTTTACTGATTTATAAATTGTAAATAATGTACTAACTTTTCCAGTGGGTTGGACATCCATACTCCATGATAATTGAGTAGACGTACTGGAGAGAATAGTATTAGCTAATGATGGGGTTGATAAACCATTTCCTGAGGAAGTATAACGCGAAGCGTAAAGTAATGATCCGATATTTCCTGCTACCCAGCCAATATTAGGAACACAGTTATTTGGTAAATAAATTTCATACCAAGTATTCCCATTCAAATTTTGCGAATTAACAACAAAAAATTTTTGTCCTAAAAAAAGATGCCCAGGCGCCCCACTTAACTGAACTTGAGAAGTTAAATCACCTGCAGTAATACGTATATTAAGTTCTGTAGTAGTAATCTGAATATAGCTTGCATTACAAACAGGGTTTGAAAAAGATGAGCCTGCAGCACAATAACCAATGACTGCAGATGTAGTGCCCGGCAAATCTATATGCCACCATGATTTTGTTGTTGAGCCATCATACCCGGTTACAACTGGCCCTGAAACAAGAGAAGAAGCAACAAGTTTTTTATCAATATCCAGACTTGTTATAGGTATTGGATTGTAAGGATCGGTTCTAATATTTAAAATCTGACCGCCATTATTTGTGTTATTTACTACGACTGGAAACGTTTGGGCAATAATTAAAATGTATGCGTTCAAAAATATTATTAAAAGAAATAATTGTCGCATAAGGGGGGCTTTAAATTGTATTTAAATCAGTTACATTTTTTGCTTGCCGATAAGTTTATTAAAAGTAGTTTTTGTAATATACTTTTAAAATGAATAAATCCATTCCCAATAAATATATACCGTATGCTTACATATTAGTGATTAGCTTGGTAATTTTAGGTTCCTTACCTGATGCAGAAGATATTGTCATACATTCTTCTATTACTGGTAAGATAATTCTTTTTTTAATTGTTGCAGACATAGTGCTAAAATTTATTTTATCCAGACGACTTATTCCAGAAAAATATAATCAATTTTACTTACGAGCAAATATGTACTCTATTGGTTCGGTAGTATGGTTTATATATGGGCTTTTTACTGCAAAAGAAGAATCAGTGCTGTCTTTAATTTACCCTGCAATAGCATTTCACCTGTCTATGGTTTATTGCCTGGTTTTAGAAATATTAATTCTTATTAAGAATAAAAAGGAGCAACTTAATTAACTATTTTCTTTGATAATTCATATTTAGCAAGATTACTTTTGAGGGTTAAATTTCTATTTATCTGAAAACGTTTTACCGAACCTTTTTAATTAGGCTTCGTTATATTTTTTTTGTTGAGATATAAAAAAGGAAA
>JANXWM010000257.1 GCA_025351145.1 Chitinophagaceae bacterium | reverse complement strand
ACTTGTTTTAATGCATTGGTGATACCCGTTTTATCCGCAGTATTATCTGTAACAAAATATGTTTTAATATTAGTGATAATACTCTTTGCATCTTTCTCTACTTCGTCTTTAAAAGATGTTGCATCTGCCAAAGCATAATTTAAACTCATGCTTTTATTCTGGTACTGGTTGATGCCAACAACGATCAAATGCATGGTTGCATTTTTATCAACAGGTATGATGGGTGCGCCGGCTGTATTGTTGATCACCGGTTTTATATCATTGATATTAGCATTGGCTTCCTTATAAACAACCGTAATTTCATCTGCCTTACTTTCTGTACGTTGCGAGTTTAGCGCTATTGCCCGGAATGTATTTGCCCCCGGTTGTAAATTAATGGTATATTTTTTTGTTGCGGTGTTTGCTTTGTCATCGTCAGCAACTATTAAATTTCTTGTAGTAAGTGTTACTACTTTGCCGTTATGGAATAAGCGAATTTCATCTACCGCATCATCCGGCGCATTAGCAGTAATGCTGATCTCTGCTGCGCCTGTTGTATTTTGATAAGTAGGCATATCATCCTCTACTTCCAAATTTCTTAGTGCTGCTGCATAGGTCATTTTTACATTCGGTCTTATTTTTATGTTGCCAATATCGGGTACAGGATCAAAGGTTTCACCTGCAATCAATCGTGAAATTAATTTTGGGGTATAATACTGTTCATACAATGCTTCGAGCGGTAATACATCTTTTCCCTTTGTGTAATACAGGGTTTGCAATGCGCCGGGAGATGCATCGAACCTGCCATCAGGTGTAACGAATATCCAATCATTTCTGTCCTCAAAAGTGATGAGTGTACCCAGTTCTTTTTGTTTACCAATATCCCAGATGCGGGTAGTATTATCCTGAGATGCAGAAACCAGAAAATTACTGTTGGCCAAGAAGGAAAGTTCGTTTGGAATATAACTATGACCTTTTAAAACGGCAAGGCTTTTATTATTCACCATATCCCAAACCTGAATGTTGCTATTGTCTGCCATTAAATTATAACCAACACTGGTAAAGGCCAGTTTCTTTAGATCGTTGCTGGTATTGGCCGCATATATCCGCTGGAATGGAAGTGTTTTTTCTGAAACTGTATTGCCGGTTAATGCATCAACTGTAATAAATGCCGGTTGGTCTTTCCGAACCATAAAAACCTGCTTATCGTTATTGATGAATTTAAAACAAGTAGCGATAATTGATTTCTCCCATAATATATTTCCGGTGGTAATATCATAACACAAGACCGAGCCGTTTCCGTTGCTGTTTTCTTTTATGGAATAGGTGACCAGTTTTTTCCCATCATTTGAAATACTTTCAATTTTATAGTTGTTGCCGAACCATAAGGCATAGTCGCCGGTTTTAAATTTATTGACCATTTTTTTATCGGCCACATCAAAAACCAAAGCATTATTTTCATTAATGGCCACGAGCCATTTTCCATTATCAGAAAATGCCATTTCGTGAGGGTCTATATTTTCGTCGAGGCCAATGGTGCCGGGCATTTCCTGCATGGTTTCGGTATTAAAGAAATGCAGTGTGTGCTGGAATAAATAGGCCCCCAGTTTACCATCTTTAGAGACGGCACTTTTAGAAAAACTATTGTTGATATGAATTCCCTTTGCTGCAAAATTTGTTTTTCCAAAACGCAGGTTATTGATGTTCCCGTTTTCGCTGTTGAGCAATAATTGAAAACTGCTGTCATTGGCGGCCTGAATGGATTCCGTTACAAATACGGAGCTTCCATAGATATGTTTAATACCCTGGTTTGATATACTGTATTCAAATACTTCAGGAAGGTCGTTGCCAATGGTTATATTTTTTCCATCGTTTGCAATTGCTACAGCTTTGTTGAAATTTTTTCCGGTATATTTTAACTGAGCTATAGTTTGGTTTAAAAAGTTCAACGTAAAAATGTGCTTCTCGGACGACACCACAAGTTCATTATTCAGTGGGTTAAAAACGCATTGATTTTTTAGATTGGTAGATTCATGCAACAGCCAATCAAACACACCATCATTTTCTTTGCGGAAGTTAAGAACAGCCTTCCATTTTGATTGCAGGTTAGCTGGGTCGAGCCAATCAAAATTTACCAGGTAAGTATCGGTTCCTTTGGTTACGCCAAGCAGGTTGCCTTCCGGTGTAAATGCAATCACCCTTTTTTCGGCGGGTATCATTTTTATTAGTTCTCCTGAATTGCTGTTGATGAGCGCCGACCCATCTTTATTCATGCAGACCAATAATTGTTTTCCATCTCCATTCAAACTTATATTACTGATATCACTTTCTTCTTTTACTTTTTTAAAAGTAAAAATAGTTGAGCTGGAAGCTGCATTTACATCAACTACTGCAACAGTTTTTATTTCATCACC
>JANXWM010000352.1 GCA_025351145.1 Chitinophagaceae bacterium | reverse complement strand
GCAGGTTTCTGCCAACCAAAAACCCGTTGAATCAGCGTCAGTGTTACTTATGCGCTCAAAAGATTCTATTGTTGTAAAAAGCACCGTTACCAACAATGAAGGCAAGTTTGGTTTTCAGGAAACAGCGGATGGATCGTATTTAATCTCGGTTCAATTTGTTGGTTTTCAATCGTATTATAGCAATAGCTTTGAATTAAATGAAGTATCACCTTTTTATGAGCTTAGACCTATTGTGCTTAATGCAGTAAATGACCAATTGAAAAGTGTAACGGTAGTTAGTAAGAAACCATTTATCGAGCAAAAGCTTGACCGTACTATTGTAAACGTTGATGCCACTGTTACCAATGTTGGGCTTACAGCTTTGGATGTATTGGAAAAATCTCCGGGCGTAACCGTGGATAAAGACGGTAATGTGAGCCTAAAAGGAAAGCAAGGTGTACTCATTCTTATGGATGGCAAGCCTACTTATCTGAGTGGCCCCGATCTTGCGAACCTGCTTAAGAACACCTCAAGCGCCAATCTTGACCAAATTGAAATTATGACCAACCCACCGGCCAAATACGATGCAGCGGGAAATTCAGGCATAATTAATATCAAAACAAAGAAATCAAAAACCAAAGGTTTCAATGGAAGTGTTTCATTGGGCGGGGGCATGGGTATTGGAGCAAAAGCAAATGAAAGTGTGAATTTGAATTACAGAACCGGTAAGCTAAACCTCTTTGGAAATTATAGTTATAATTACAATAAAGGCAGTCAAAATCTTGACCTAACACGCAATTTTAGTAACCAGCAAACCGGTGCGCTTGAATCGGCTTTTATTCAGCACACTGATATGACACCGATAAGTCAAACACATAACTTTAAAGCAGGTCTTGATTATTATCTAACCAATAAAACCACGCTTGGGCTAGTATTCAAAGGATACACTAATCCAAGTACATTCAGCAGTACAAATACAACAGATATTTATAATGCTTATCAGCAACTCCAGTCAGTTACTTTAAGCAAAAGTATTTCAGAGGATAAATGGAAAAATACAGGACTTAATCTTAATCTCCGTCATGTTTTCGATACAACCGGAACAGAATTGACCGGCGACCTTGATTATATCCATTATAACTCCAACAGTAACCAGTTATTCGATAATTACTTTTTTAATGACAATGGTGGCAAAGTGCAGCCCGATGAAACACTGCGTGGCACTTTACCGTCTTCCATCAATATCTACAGTGGGAAATTTGATTTTACCCATCCGTTCAAAGGCAACCTTAAATTTGAAGCAGGTGTAAAAAGCAGTTATGTAAAAACTGACAATAATGCCCAATACGATAACCTAGTTAATGGCGACTGGCAGGTAGATACAGGCCGCAGCAACCACTTTATTTATAAGGAAAATATCAATGCTGCTTATGCAAACTTTACAAAACAATTAAATAAAAAATGGAGTGCCCAGGCCGGCTTAAGATTAGAAAATACCAACGCGACCGGAAACCAGGTAACTACCGGTGAAACATTTAAAAGGGATTATACCCAACTCTTTCCCACAGCTTATGTTGGGTATGCCATGAATGATAAAAACCAGTTCTCGTTGAGCTATGGAAGAAGGATTGAAAGGCCCGATTACAGTGACCTTAACCCCTTCTATTATTTCCTTGATAAATATACTTACCAGGTAGGCAACCCATACCTTAACCCGCAGTTCAGCCATAATATTGAATTAACGCATACTTACAAAGGATTTCTTACCACCACATTAGGATACTCGGATATTACAGATATTATTCAGCAGGTGCTGCAACAGGTTGACAGCACGCATACCACTTTTGTTAAACAAAGCAATATTGCACAACAGCGCAGCTATAACCTTAGTGTAAATGCTGGTTTCCCCGTAACAAAATGGTGGACCACCAATATCTATGCACAGGGGAGTTATAATTCCTACGAAGGTTTTGTAAACAATGGTATTATAAAAGTTGGCGGCTACGGATTTATGACAAACATCTCTAACCAGTTCCAGTTAAAGAAAGGCTGGAGTTTAGAACTGAGCGGATTTTACAGGAGTAAAATGGTTGAAGGAACCATGATATCCGAGCCAATGGGCGTTGTAAATTTTGGAGCCTCTAAAAACATATTAAAAAACAAAGGAACCCTTAAATTGAATGTACGCGACTTTCTGGATATTCAGCAATTCAGGGGTTACAGCAAATACCAGAATATAGATGTTACCATCCGCAACCAATGGGATAACAGGGTAGTAAACCTAAGTTTCACTTGCCGTTTCAGCAAGGGTAAAGCCAGTGGTCCGCAGCGCCATCAAAGCAGTGCTGAAGAAGAACAGAGCCGTGTAAAAGCAGCAGGAAATTAATCTCAATATATATTCGCTTAAAAGCCTGTAATAGATAATTACAGGCTTTTTTTAATATCTTTTTTGAGCCGGGCTTTTGTACTGATATTTAGCTTTACTTGCGTCGCACTCTTCAACGCCAGGAACTCTTCTGAACAAAAAATACAACCCCATCTTAAAAAACTTAACAAACAAATCAGTACCCAAAGCTTGTATTATTCAATACTGGCATGAGTTTTCGTAATTATAACATAATATTTTTTGTTCCGTTTTAAACTTCTATTATTTTTATTCATCATATAAAAAATAAATAACAATGAAAAGATTACTCGTTTTGGCTTCCTGCTTTTTATTGATTGCTGGTGCTGCAAATGCACAAAAACCAGATTCTCTAAAAAAAGCAAAAGCAAAAAGTAAAGTTGAGAATTTAGACAGCACGCATAAGAAAAAACTTGAAGAAAAAGGCTTTACAAAAGAAAACATGAAAGACCTTGAC
>JANXWM010000239.1 GCA_025351145.1 Chitinophagaceae bacterium | reverse complement strand
ATAATAGAAGCCATTGCCCAAACCAGCAACGAAACAAAAGATGTAATAACAGAAACAATGGCCCGTGTACTGGCAAAACAGGGCAAAACCGACAAGGCCATACAACTTAATTTTTGATAAAGTTGCATGGCCTTCTCTGTTTTACCCTGTTTTGCCAGTACACGGGCCATGGTTTCGGTAATTACATCTTTTGTTTCGTTGCTGGTTTGGGCAATGGCTTCTATTATGCGCTCTGTTTCTGCATCGGTGCCAAGGTCGGTGGGCTGCTCGTTAACACGTTTCATTTGCTTTAGCCATTCCGTAAAACTTTTTACTTTCTGGCCAAGCATATCCGGCGCTTGCTGACCAGCCATAAACTTTATACCCTGCGAGGCGAAATAGTCTATCGTATGAAAGGGGCTGCGCTTTTCTACAACTTCTTCATTTCCCTGAACGGGTTTTTTATATTCAGATAAATGCTGCTCTATCAGTTTAGATAATTTGCCGGATATGGCTGTGTCGTTTTCTTCATCTGCAGCATCCAGAAGAAAATCATCTTCATCTATCTTTGTACTTTCTGTTGTTTCAACAATTATTTCTTTTGCAGCAACCAATACTTCTGTATTTTTTTCAACAGTTTCTATTGCTTTATTTTCAGTAACAAGATAATTAAGCCAAAGAGGATTATAAAAATAAAGTGCTGCTTTTTGTAATTGTTTTGAAGCGGCTTCACCGTTGTTTTCTTTCAATTTACTGGCAAGCAGTAACTGGGCAAATCCAAAATAAGGATGCTGGTTTACCAGCGTTTCCAGCTCTTCCACGCTTTTATCTTCGAGCGATAATTTGCCTGCAAGCCCATCAATGATATGTTGCCCAAACTGGTTCATGCGGTGAAAATACAATTCTGTTACCAGTTAGAGAAAATACGGTTAAAGATTTCGTCGGTGAGGTTTTTGACAATGTCATCGAGCAGTTGCGCTTCTGCCTGCTGAAGGCTTAGGCCGGCTGAGAAATCGAAATCTCTGCTTACATCGTATTCGGTAGTTTTAGCGCTTAGTGTATTCAGGAGCGAAATATGAACTGACACTGACAACCTGTTGGTAGCAGCCTGCTGCCTGTTGGTGCCCTGGCTGCTGATGCCCGCCGTACTTACATTGTAGCCACTTATGTAGCCGCTTATCTGGTAATGTGCATCGTCACTATTGGTGCGGGTAAGCCTTGTTTGATTGGATATTTTTTGCTGCAACTGATCCGTGAGCTTAGAACTTAGCTGCGGGTTTTTATAGCTGGCCCTGTTCTCAATAAAACTGATTTTTACGGTTTTTATTTCGGGAGGTATGGTTACATCTTTAAAAGTGTACACCCCACAGGAGCTGAATAATGCAACCGAAAACAAAACAAACAACAGGCTTTTTATTTTTATCATCTTAATAAGTTAATGCTTCAAAAAAAATTATGCAATACCAGCCTTTGTTTTTCATGGCTTCTTCCTTGCGTCGCAATCCTTTCATCGTTCGGATCAACTATTGAGCTTTGGCTCCAATTTGCAGTTGCTGCTAATTTGCGGCCACGGCTGTTGGCTGTTGAAAGCTCCGTAAAATTACCACAGTACAAGTGTGCGACGCAAGGAACGATGAGCAAAGATTCATATGCCCGGCTAAAAAATTTTATTCATCAATGTCGTACTCTTTTAATTTTCTGTACAATGTTCTTTCGCTTATACCAAGATCGGACGATGCATCTTTTCGTTTGCCCCTGTGCTTCTTTAGTGCTTTTATGATGAGCTCTTTTTCCTTATCCATGATGTTGAGCGATTCCTCAATATTTTCGTGCTGGTGAATCTCATCATCAGGTTGCAGCAACAAAGGCTGCGCCGATATATTGTGCGCCGGCTGCGTATAAGGCTGATGCATTACCGTTGGCAGCATTTGCTTTTGACCATCGCCGTTCAAACTGTAATCGTTGAGCAAAGATTCCTTTGTAAGATTTGCTGCCTGCCCCGCCAGTGAAGGGTTTTGCAGTATTTCTACAAACATCTTTTTTAATTCGGTTACATCTTTCTTCATATCGAAAAAAAGCTTGTACAATATTTCACGCTCGTTTGCAAATTCGTTTGAATGCTGCGGTACAGCACCGCTTGCAAGTACCGGCAGCCTGTAAAAATTTTTCTCGGGTAAAAATTTTCTCAGCTCTGCACCGCTTACCAGCACCTGTTTGCTGAGCACAGAAATTTGCTCTGCAATATTCTTTAATTCGCGAACATTGCCCGGCCATGGATAGTTAATTAACAGTGCTTTTGCTTCTTCATCTAATTGTATAGGCATGGTTTTATAACGCTCGGCAAAGTCTACCACGAACTTTCTAAAGAGTAAAGGAATATCTTCTTTCCTGTCTCGCAGAGAGGGCACACGTATGGGCACGGTGCTTAAGCGGTAATAAAGATCTTCCCGGAATTTGCCATTTTGGGTAAACTCCAAAAGTTCGCGGTTGGTGGCGGCAATTACACGCACATCGGTCTTTTGTACCTTGGAGGAACCTACGCGGATAAACTCGCCGGTTTCTAAAACGCGGAGCAATCTGGCCTGTGTACCGATGGGCATTTCACCGATCTCATCGAGAAAAATAGTACCGCCGCTTACGGTTTCGAAATAACCTTTACGCCCATCTACTGCGCCGGTAAAAGATCCTTTTTCGTGGCCGAATAATTCTGAGTCAATCGTGCCTTCGGGAATAGCGCCGCAGTTAACTGCAATAAACGGATTATGCTTGCGTGCAGAGAGTGCATGAATGATCTGTGAGAAAACTTCTTTACCTACGCCGCTTTCACCAACAATCAACACACTGAGGTCGGTTGATGAAACTTGTATGGCAGTGTTTAATGCATGGTTTAATGAAGGCGAATTACCAATAATACCGAAACGGTTTTTTATGCTTTGTATGTCCATCTAAAAAATATTAATTCCATTACCTGTAATTACCCTTGCTGATTATATGTATTGGAATGCTGATTAAAGATTTGCCGATGCAGTGTCCGCCACGGCGGAAGTAAAGTTCAATAGATATTCCCTTGCCTGGTTAATAAATTTTTATATACTGGTTATCTCACCCATTAATGTTGCCTTTGTGCATTCATTTACTTTCACCATTACATAATTTCCTTTTTTATACTGATATCCTGCTTTTGGAAAAATGATCACTTTGTTTTGTGAGGTTCGTCCCATCCAGTCTTCTGCACTACGTTTGCTGTCGCCTTCAATGAGTACTTTAAATGTTTTACCAATATCTTTTTCATTGCTCGTCAATGATAACTGGTATTGAACATCTACAATTTCCTGCAACCGCCTCTTCTTTGTTTCCAGCGGCACATCATCTTTAAACCTGCGCTCTGCAAGTGTTCCGGGGCGTTCGCTGTAAAAATACATATAGCTTAAATCGTAGCCGCTGTATTCCATAATGCTCATTGTTTCCTGATGATCTTCTTCTGTTTCGGTACAAAAGCCGGTTATAAAATCTGAGCTTATACCACAATCAGGGATGATCCTTTTTATCTGGTCAACCTTTGCCATATACCACTCCCGGGTGTAAGTCCTGTTCATCAGTTGCAGTATGCGTGTGCTGCCGCTTTGTACGGGAAGATGGATATAGTTGCAGATATTTTCGTACTTAACAATCGTATGCAGCACTTCCTCTGTAATATCTTTAGGATGCGATGTACTGAACCGAACCCTTAATTCCGGACTAACGAGCGCAACCTTCTCTAATAATTTGGCAAACGTAACTGTCTCCTCTTTTACTTCATCAATCCAATAATAACTATCTACATTTTGGCCAAGCAGTGTTACATCTTTAAAACCACGGTTGAATAAATCCTGTGCTTCACTTACAATAGAATGTGCATCGCGGCTGCGTTCGCGGCCACGGGTAAAAGGAACCACGCAAAAACTGCACATGTTATTGCACCCACGCATGATGGATATAAATGCATTTACGCCGTTGC
>JANXWM010000220.1 GCA_025351145.1 Chitinophagaceae bacterium | reverse complement strand
ACGGGTCGTTTTGCTTACCAATTTTATCCAACCGAAACTGCTCGTCAAATAATCCTCTCGATTTGTTGTTCATCTATTTTCTCCTTTTTCTCAAGAAACAAAATTTATAGATAAATTGATAGGGTTTTTAGAGATACCCTTAATATTGTCATGAGTAGAATTTACTGATAAGTTTAAATGAAAAGCAGCGAGCACAGACGACAGAAAATAAGTCTAAGAAAAGAAACACTTTTGAACACCTTACTTGCGCTTTTTGCTGTGAGTATCATTGTTTTGGTTTACAGTCAAGTATATAGTGGAGTGTTACCCAAGCTGGTGGAAGAAATCAACAATGGTACAATAGGTGTAATCTTAACAGCTGTTGTCACTGTCTTTCTATTAAGCAGACAAAGTAGTTCGGAAGAACTTAAAGAACAAAAAAGTAAAATATTTGAAAAAAAACTTGATATCTATCATACATTCCTCGAGTTCCTTGAAGAACTATTAAAGGAAAATCAACTTAAAATTGATAGCAGCCAGAAAAGAGATGATCTCAAGGGCTTATTATTTCAACTTGCCAATCTTAAAATGCACACAGACAGTGAGCACGTAAATAAAATTTTCACTTGTATCGAATCAATACTTACAGGACTTGATAAGAAGGATATGAACGAAGCCGAGTACAAAACTCTGGCGACAAATCTTTTTAGTATTGTTAGCCTCTTCCAAACTGAACTTTACAAAGAGCCACTGGGGTCGAGTGACTTAGGCAGAGAAGAAATAATTGGTCAAATTATTAAGCGTGCTAAAGATACTTCTACAGGCATTAATCCTCTTCAAAATGAAGCCACCCTTAGCCAAGCGCTAAAATTGAATAAACATTTTAGAGAGGACATTTTTAAGCCGATTGGTAAAGAACTTGTCGGACGGATAAAACAAGAATTAATTACTAGGTATGGTTCGGATTTGCTTTTTGATACAAGCCTACCGAAAGATGCCAATCATCTTTTCCTCTTCAGTTTAGAGGTAAGACGTGCATCATGGCCTACGGACGTTAGAGTTGCGATTGGGGAAGTTGATAGCGACCGCGCACTTTTTGCTGTAAGGGGTGAACCCAAACCAGATGATTCAAAATTATATAAACATTTAAGTCGATCTTTAAGCAAACAGACTATCTCAAGGGAAGAAATTAAGGTCACGGGTTTTGGATTGTGGTATCCCTTTAGTCAAAAAGTTCACAAGTTTCAAAAATGGACCGATGATGCTGATATAATAATGAAATTTTACAAACTCGATCTGTCTGTCATCACTTATATCATAGACGAACTGGTGACAATCATTACGGAAGTGGATAATTTTTACAAACTCAATCATACCGAGTAAGTCTATTAAAAGTGAACTCCTCCGAAAACCACACCAATGCTAGTGCCGCGCACGCCAACCCTCGAACCAAAGCACTGGCATCCGTGTGGTTAAAAGTTCCCAAGTGCGGCACATGTGCATAACATAGTACATACGTCATGGTGGGTTTCGCAGTGAATGAAAATAGTTATCTTCGATCTGCGCATACAGTTGTGGGACAGATCACACAGGTCGGAACTTGCCATGCTGCGCATTTGGCAAGTCCTCCTACACCCACCACGCCGTATGTACCAACGTTGGCAGCCATGCATGAGAACCATCTAAAATAAGATAAAGACTAACGACAAAATTTGGCTGCAATAAGTGACAAATTACAAAGATGAAGAAACATGAATTACATTACAGAATAGGTGAATATTTAAAGTCTGTTGAAATTGAAAATGTTCAAAACATAATTGATCCAGCCTGCGGTGGAAATCAAAATATTCCACTTTTTTTAAATGAAAAAAAGTCAAATGAAAATGAAATATGTAACGTTGACTTTATGTTGGTTAAAAATAATAGAATAAAAGTTATTATTGAAATCGAAGAAGCTAATATTAAACCGACTCAAATTTTAGGTAAATTCATGACATCAGCTTTAGCCAAATTTTATATTCATAAAACGAACAATTATGAAAATGTATCAATGGCTGAAAATGTTTGTTTTATTCAGATTTTAGATACAAAAATGTTGAAAAAAAATTCTAGCAAAATTAGTCAATGGAAAAATATTGAATTAGCAATTCAAGAAGTCCTTCCAACTCTTAAAACAAATATTAAAACTTACCGATTATTCTATGGTAACCTGATAGATATTGATTTGAATGAAATTTTACTGTTCGTTAAAAATGAGT
>JANXWM010000208.1 GCA_025351145.1 Chitinophagaceae bacterium | reverse complement strand
ACTTTAAACTTTAAATCTTTAAATATATTTTTTGCTGTTCCTATTTCTGTAACTGCCAGCATACAATCCTGTGCATTTTTTACAACTGATGGTTTGCAAATATTTTCGGATAAAACTGTTGGTTTAAATTGCTTAACAAGAATGCCATCATTCTGCACGCTGCTTACCAAATAGGGCTTTACCATTTTGCCATTGTTTGCTATGGCATTGTACAGGGTTAATGTTTGCATCGGGCTTACCTGTATGCCGTAACCAAAGCTCATTGTTTCCATTGCACTGAGGCCCTGTGTTGTTTTATTTACTTTCAACAGATGCGGTCTTTCTTCGCCTTTAAGATCTATGCCGCTCATCGTATCCATCCTGAACTGATGAATGTATTGTGTAAACTTCGACGGCTGCGAAGCAAAGCTGTTATAGGCAATTTTGCTCATGCCTACATTTGAACTGTGCGCAAAACATTCTTCAACAGTTAACACAGGTTTTGGCGCTCTTTCTGCATCGTTTACATCACGTACGCCCACAAATTCGTGGCCTGCACTTCCTACTTCCACCAGATCGTTTACAGTAGTGTGGCCTTCACTTAACACAGATAAAAGCGTAACTAATTTTATGGTTGAACCAGGCTCTGTAGCACGCAATGCATAATTGTAATCTTCCCAATAATTTCCATCGGGCTGGCGGCCAAGATTTGCTATTGCTTTTATTTGTCCTGTGTTTGTTTCCATTACTATGCAGGTGCCGTTTTGCGATTCGCTTTGAACCATCATTTTCATTAATGCGTTTTCTGATATTTCCTGTATGCGTGTATCTATTGTGGTAGTAATATCATCTCCGTTCTCTGGTTCCACCTGGTCATCATCTTCAACAGGAACTGCTACACCGCCTGCGATCATTCTTACCAAACGCTTTCCTGTTGTGCCATTCAGCAGGCTGTCGTAGGTTTGTTCAAGACCAACTTTTTGTGCGTTCTGCCTGTCGAGGCCTATGGTTCTGTATGCGAGCAACTGATATGGATTTAAACGGACACTGGAATTAAAAGCTATAAAACCACTCTTGTTTTTTCCTAATCTTACCAATGGAAATTGTTTCAGTTCCTGGTATTCTTCAAAGCTTACTTTCTTTTTAAGCGGATAGTACCTGTCTTTACTTTTGTAGCCATCACTAAGGATCTTTTTATAATCACCTTTTGGTTTGTCTTTAAAAAGATCAGCGAGACAATAACTCAGTGAATCAAGGTTTTGGTGAAATAATTTTCCATCGTCTTCCCGTAAACCATCTGCAGCAAAATCAACATACAAATCAAATTGAGGAATACTGGTGCTCAGCATTTGACCATCTGCACTGTAAATGGTGCCGCGGTCTGCTTCTACATCCAGCATTTTCAGGTGCAGGCTATCACTCATGCTGCGCCAGTAATTACCCTGCACCTGCTGAATATAAAATGCCTTTCCAAAAATTCCAACACATAAAACCACAACAGCTATGTATGCCATATACACCCTCCATAGTATGTCGCGTTTTACTTCCATTTTTTACGAATAAGTTGAGGTTAGCAACCCCACTCCAGTGCTTCACAGGTTAATTTATCTGGTTTTTCATCGAAATTTCTATTTGCCATTTTGGGTTTCAATTTGCAAACGCATGGGTTGATCGTTTGTAATTTTTAAACCCAATGGTGTGGCAGCCTGCACTATTTGCGCCTCCCGGCTTTTGAACATTTCCTCGCTCTTTAAACTTTTGTATTCGTACTGCAGTTCTTTTACTTCTTTCGCTGTATTATTAATATCCCGTATGGTATTATCTGCCATGTGGCCATTGGCTATATAAATAACTGCGAGCAATGTCAGGAACAGAAAGAACAACAGGTTTTTTAATATCCAGCTATAACCCATAAAGTTTTTAAACAGGCCCTTGCTTTTTTCTTTATGTTGGTCTTGTTCTTTCATTGTCATATTTTTTAGAAGTAGTGAGCGGAGCCAGACTGTTAGTTTTTTATGGCATCGCCTCTTGCGTCGCACTCTTGTGCTTTCGGAACTTTTAGCGGCAAGTTTCCTGTTGCCATTTTTAATCCGGGTGCGGCTGTTGAAAGCTGCTTTATATTCTGCTGTACAAGTGTGCGACGCAAGGAACGATCAATAATGAGTTACTGCCTGGCTAATAAATTTTCTTTTACTCAACACTTACACTTTTTCTGCAACCCTCAATTTTGCACTTCTCGATCTTGGGTTCCTTTTCGCTTCTTCATCTGTAGGCACAATTGGTTTTTTGGAAATTACTTTTAGTTCAGTTTTCTTTTCGTGCTGCACAAAAGGATTTTCATCAACTACTTCTTCGAAACTTCCCTGCCTGAAATAATTTTTTACCAATCGGTCTTCCAAAGAATGAAACGTAATAATGGCGGCTCTTCCACCGGGTTGCAGCACTTGCGGTAACTGTTGCAGCAATTCTTTCAACGCACTCATTTCGTCGTTTACTTCTATGCGCAATGCCTGAAAAACCTGTGCGAGGTATTTGTTGGGATTGCCTTTAATAACCGGCTGCAGCAACGCTTTAAACTCGTTAATGGTTTTAAAAGATGCCTGTTTGCGTTGCTGTACAATATGCTTTGCCAATGTTTTTGAATTGGTTACTTCGCCATACTGCTCGAACAATTTGTGCAGTTGCGTTTCGGTATAAGTGAGCAACAGGTTAAATGCTGTTTGTGGCTGATGTTGATCCATCCTCATATCGAGCGGACCATCGAAACGTGTAGAAAAGCCACGGTCGCCAATATCGAACTGGTGACTGCTTACGCCAAGATCTGCCAGAACGCCATCAACTTTTGGATGTTTATGTAACCGCAGAAACCGCTGGATATGACGGAAATTTTGTGGTACAAAAATGACGCGGTCATCGTTGGGCAAATTTTTTTTGGCATCTGCATCCTGGTCAAAAGCAATCAATCTTCCATCCACATTCAGCTTTTCTAAAATACCCCGGCTATGACCGCCGCCGCCAAAAGTGCAGTCAACATAAATACCATTTGGTTGTATGTTTAAAGCATTAAGGCTTTCGTTGTAGAGAACGGGGATATGATAATCGGAACCAGGCATTTGGAATTTGTTTTTTTGATCGCTCATCACATTTCGTTTTGATAACTAACTCCTGATTGCCCGCTATTTGTTTACCAATCCATCGCCCATTACTTCCATGGCCAGCGTGCTGAAAGCATCTGCTGAAAATTCTTCAAAGAACTGTTTATACTTACCCGCATCCCATATATTTATTTTGTCAACATCGGATGAAAGCACAATGTCTTTAGCTAAAGCTGCGTGTTCTTTTAAAGATGGCGGAAGCAACATTCTGCCTGCGCTGTCCAGTTCGACTTCTGTAGCGCCACCCAAAAAGAAACGCTTAAATTGACGAACTTTAGGATCAAAATCATTCAACTTGCTTATGCGTTCTATAATTCCTTCCCATGTTTTTTTAGGGTACAGGTTCAGGCATTTTTCAAACCCACGGCTTATTACAAAATGGGTTTCTCCTTCGGGCAGTTGTTTTTTTAAACCGCCCGGTAATAAGAAGCGCCCTTTGGGGTCGAGCGTTGATTCATATTCTCCAAGAAAACCAGCCATTTACGTGAGTTTTTATTATTTTACCATTTATCTACACAAAATAACACTTTTTCCCACTCATAATACAAAATTTTCTTTTGCTTTCTTTTGCACAGCTTAAAAGCGTCTGAAACTCAATGCGACAAAAGCTTTTAGCTAATGAATGAGGAACAAACTGTTATTGTAGTGTGAATAGCTGTGGATAAACTGTGAACAATCTAAAACTTAATAATATGGCTGGTTATTCAGGAACTCCGTTAATGAAAAAATTAGGTATCAAAGAAGAAATGAAATTGATGCTCATCAATGCCCCGGAAAATTATTCAGCGCTGCTGGAGCTGGATATCCATGCACAATTGACAAATAAAATTTCCGACACAGATTTTGTGCATTTGTTTGTTGTGTCAAGAAAGGAGCTTGAAAGTAATTTTCTAAAAATCATTAAAGTGGCAAAAGATGGATTAATGATTTGGGTGTCGTGGTATAAAAAATCTTCGGGTATGCAAACGGATGTAACGGAAGATACTATCAGGGAGATAGTGCTGCCAACAGGTTGGGTGGATATAAAAGTATGTTCAGTAAGCGATGTGTGGAGCGGATTGAAAATTGTGAAAAGAAAGCAGAAATAATTTTGTACCAGACTGAAGAATATAAATGAGGGTTCCCTTGCGTCGCACTCTTGTACTTTGGGACTATTATTCAGCTTTTAACAGCCCCTACGATTAATAAACCTACCCTAAATATTGTTGATTAAATACAAAGCAGCTAATCATTAGTTTTGCGGCATGCATCCTAAGAGATTATTAATAAAAGACTTTGTTTACGATTTGCCGGAAGATCGTATTGCCAAATATCCTTTACCACAGAGAGATGAAAGCAAATTGCTGATTTATAAAAACGGCGAAATAACCCAGGATATCTATGCAAAACTTGATGAACACATTCCATCTTCTTCCTTGCTTGTTTTTAATAATACGAAAGTGGTAGAAGCAAGGTTATTGTTTAAAAAAAATACTGGAAGCGTAATTGAATTATTTTGTTTAGAGCCCGGAGATGAATATGCAGATATAACAACGGCTATGCTGCAAAAAGGAAAAGTTACCTGGAAATGTTTGGTGGGTGGCGCAAAAAAATGGAAAAAAGAAACGCTTACAAAAGAGGTTGAAACGAAAGAAAAGTCAGTTACATTAAACGCAAAAAGAATCGGAAAACTTAATGATTATTTTTTAATAGCGTTCTCCTGGAACGATACCCAGCTAAGCTTTGCAGAAGTTTTGCATATAGCAGGTGCTGTTCCGCTGCCGCCTTATTTAAACCGTATAGCAGAGGAAAATGATAAAGAAAGATATCAAACCATTTATGCAAAATATGATGGTTCTGTTGCAGCGCCAACCGCAGGTTTACATTTCACGGAAGGGTTGTTTAAAAAATTAGATGCCAAAAACATTCAAAGAGATTTTGTTACGCTGCATGTAGGTGCTGGCACATTTAAGCCTGTGAAAAGTGAAACCATGCAGGACCATGAAATGCATACGGAGTTTATTGAAGTAAGAAAAGAATTTATCGAAAATTTACTATTGCATTTGAATGATCCAATTATTGCTGTTGGTACAACATCATTAAGGACTATTGAGAGTTTGTACTGGCTTGGGGTAAAAATTATTATTGATCCTGAAATTAGTTTGCATGAGCTGCACATTGAGCAATGGGATGCATATGATATAAATGTGGGTGATATTGATACCGAAAAAGCATTATTGGCATTGATAAAGTGGATGAACAAAAGAAATATTGAAACACTTTTTACGAGGACACAGATTATTATTGCGCCGGGTTATGATTTAAAAGTAGCCAAAGCTTTAATCACCAATTTTCATCAGCCACAATCTACTTTATTGTTGCTTGTTGCGGCTTTGGCTTTTGATGACTGGAAAAAAATATATGATTATGCCCTGGCAAATAACTTTCGTTTTTTGAGTTATGGTGATGGCAGTTTGATTTGGAAAACGCAACTTGCCTGAGTTACCTGTTCGCTGTGATCTTCGTATGCTGAAATATATTCCGAACGTACAAGAGTGCGACGCAACAGAAGCTTAATTGATAGACTTGAGCCCGGTTCAAAAAAATGTATTTTATTCCTTGTCTTTTTAAATTAGCTATGATGCGGCATACTTAAAATGCGGGTAAATCTTTTTACATCTGCCAGTGGGTCTATTGGGCTGTTATGAAGAAGATGCTGTGTAAATTGATTTGAAAAATAAGGCGAAAGCGAACAACCTTTGGTGCCCATGCCATTGAACACTGCAATTTGTGGATGAAGGGGATGGAGACCCACGAATGGGCGACGCTCAATATTGGCGGGTCTTTCGGAAGCAAGGTGCTCAATAATGGTGTAGGGCAGTTTGAGCCAGTAATTTAACTGCTCTTCTACTTTTTTTCTGAACAGCGGGGTTGGTAAAACATCTGAATAATTCCATAAATAATTTGAGCCGATCCAAAACAGGTCGTTGTGCCAGGGAACAATGGTGATGCCCTGTTTAAAAATATTGGTTCTTGGCAGGTCTGGAATGCTGGCTATAATCGCTTCGCCTTTTGTGCGGACATATGGAAGCATGTTAAAATAAGGGTTACTAAAACCAGATACGCCATCGCAAAAAATGATCTTCTTTGCTGTGATGTTTTTATACTGAATACGGTTTGATTCTTTATGAATGACTAACTGATCAAAATCAAATTTTTCTTCTGTAAGCAGGCTTTGGTGCTGTAATTTTTGTCTCCATTGGGTAAGCATTGTGTGGAGATTAATCAACAGGCAGGGGGATATTTCGCCAATTCCATAATTGTAGCGAAAATATTTTTGCCATTGGTCTTCGTTTTCGGCTGCCCTCAGGTAATCTTTTTCTTGCAACATACGCTCTATAAATGCATCGTGCATTTGAGGAGTGGGATGAAAATCCAGCATATTACATTGCTGAATTAGCGGGGTTGTTAATTCATTGCCCAGCTTAGTATATGCTTCCCATGCAAAAGGCAACAGGTCTTCAATCATCCATGTACGTACAATTCTTCTTCCGGTAACCGGATTTATAACACCGCTGGCTACTCTGCTGGCCGAATAAGGGTTTGGCTCGTCGATCACCATTACTGAGCATCCCTCTTTGGCTAAATTCCAGCTTAGAAAAGTTCCACAAATACCTTGGCCAACAATTACATAATCTATCTCCATAGTGCAAAGAAACTGATGCATAGGGATGCTGCAAAATAGTATGTGGAAAGAATTAACTACTGGTGGTGTAAGTAAAATGATGTTTGCAAGCGAAATAGTTATTGTAGATTTTAAATTTACCTTCAATAAATAAATCTTTTTTAGAGAAACGGGT
>JANXWM010000192.1 GCA_025351145.1 Chitinophagaceae bacterium | reverse complement strand
GAGAAAATAAAATTATTAGAACTCTCGCAAAAAAATGTTGACTATTTTAAAGCTGAAATAGTAAAGAAGAAAACACTCCACATGGAAGGCAAAAGCGATATTCAAAAGAAACAGATTTTATATCAACTTCAGACAGACCTTCAGCTTTCAGAATTGCCTGTGCATATTGAATGTTTTGATAATTCAAACTTCCAGGGAAGTTTCCCTGTTTCGGCAATGGTATGTTTTAAAAATGGGATACCAAGTAAAAAAGATTACAGGCATTTTAATGTAAAAACAGTTGAAGGTATCAACGATTTTGCTACTATGAAAGAAGTAGTTTATAGAAGATACAAACGCCTTATAGACGAGGAGCAATTGCTGCCTCAGTTAATTATAATTGATGGCGGCAAAGGGCAGTTGGGTGCGGCTATGGAAAGTATTACCGAGCTTAATCTTATTGGTAAAATCACAATAACAGGTTTGGCAAAAAATGAGGAGGAAATATTTTTTCCGGGGGATTCTGAATCTGTAAAATTACCAATGAACAGTGAAAGCCTTAAGTTAATCCGGTACATAAGAGATGAGGTACATCGCTTTGGAATTACATTTCATAGAAATAAAAGATCGAAGGGAACATTTACCAACGAGCTGGAAGGAATTAAAGGAATTGGTAAAAATACTGCTACGCAGCTTTTACAAAAATTCCGTTCTGTAAAAAATATCCGTGATCAAAGTGAGGAAGAGTTAAAAAAAATAATCGGGGACTCGAAAGCCAAACTTGTGTTTGCTTATTTTAGAAAATAAAAAAGGGGCCCGGATGAACATCCAACCCCGTTTTAAAATCCAATATCCTATGAAAAACCAAAACAAATTTAATACATATTTAAACTATCACAAGTTTTTTTTTCTATTGCCAAAAAAAAATATTCAATTTAACGCCTGATTATCTCAGCAAAAAAACAGGCTGAAACAGGGATTTGTTTTAAACTACAGATAATATTTTGAGTGCATTTGATATTTGGTAATATATTTTTAGCATTTGCGAATTGATCATTGCTTTTATGATACCGGTAATATTTTTTCATTGCATCGTCCCCTGGGCGCAATCTTTTCAACTGCTGAATAAAGATGAACTGATCCTGATTTATATTACTTGCAAAGTTCGTTTTAAAGAACCGGGGTTTATGCTGAAAAAAGTTCTGAACGTACAAGTGTGCGACGCAAGGAACGATGAGTAAAAGAAAACTGTCGGGCTCAAAAAAAATAATTTTCTGTATTTGAACTGCATAAAAAAACCTTCTGAAATTTCAGAAGGTTTTTTTATAATTTATAGATTAGTATGACCAGAGAGACTGTTCATAATTAAAAATTTTCTCTTTCACTTTTTCTCCTTCTAAAAGGCGATAAAGTGTATTGTTAGGATAAACAGCAGACAAAGGCAGGTTAAATGGATTATCGAAAGTTGACTGAACAATATAACTGCTGAACATACGGCTCTCGAACAAATCTTCCCAACTCATCCTCGCTCCAAGATTTTTAGGATTATAGACTTCCGCTTTGGCAAGTACAGGCCTTGCATCCGGATAGTAGACCCACCATAAAGGCCTTTCACTACCTTCGATCATCACTCCATCGGACCGATAATATGGCATAACAGGTGCTATACCCAATATCCTAACAAATAAGCGGCTGCTTTCTTTATCGAATATCCACTCCTCTTTTATCCGGAATTTTTTAATAGAATCTGGTTCAACCGGCCTGGCCCTTACCTGATAGCCAATGATGTTTTGATCTTTATCATATTTTGCAACTGTATCGGTACCGCCACCAAATGCATTAATTGCTGCGTCTGCAGTGATTGGTGTTGTAAAGCGGTCATCATCGCCGCTAAAAGCGGTGATTTCGCCATCTTTGATACCCCTTAATAAAATAGAAATAAAACGTTGGTTACCGTTGTCGCCGTCAGCAGAGTAGCGGAATACAAGATTTTGTTTTTCCCGTGCATCAATTTCTCTCCAAACTCTTACACGGTAAACAGCATCATCCTCTCGTATATTTTCATAAGGCAAAGCTACTTTATCTCTAATAAGATTTTGATCTACTGCTGCATCATTTCTAAGAGATATTTTGATGCTATCAACCAAACCATTTCCTGATGATTTTATAACCTCAATGGGCAAGGTTGTGTCGATACCAGTTTTAGTATTATTCCCCGTATTACTGTAAGCAGACCCTGCTACCGGTTTTGGTTTTACGGTTGTGTCTACATTGCCGCTATATGCAGATTTGGTATTATTGTCTTTTACCTGATTATCGTAAGCACTTTTACCTGTGGTGGTTTTTGGTTTTGTTTTTTTGGTTGGTGTTGCCTGAGCAAAAGATGAGTCAATGAGAGCAATCAATAAAACTGCGCACATGATCCATTTTAAATATTGAGTCCTCATATTTTGAATTTTTTAGTAAAGATTAAACACAATAGGTGCTAACGTTCTAGTACCACCAGGACCGCTTGCTTTGATTTCATCAATTGTGATTGTTGTACCACCTTTGGACTTTTCTATTAAGTCCCTAACACTATCAAAAGAGTCAGAAGCTACCTGCCTAAATTGAAGATTTGGAAAACCTGCGCCGTTTAAAACAATGGTATAGCTTATTACATTAAATCTAACACCTTCGAAAATGAAATTTTCTAAAATAGCAGAAACACCAGATTGAGCTTTAAAATCATTTACCTTAATTCTTCCGCCACCACTGATACCTACTTTGGCCACAGGATTCGGAACCGTTTTTACCCTAAAGGGGAAAACCTGAGGTTTCTGCTGCCCATCAATATTTAAAGTAATATTCGCAGTTCCTGCTTTTGAAGGCTCAACAATATATTTACCGGGTGCATCACCCTTGCTGAGCGTTCCATTATCTATAGAAGGGTGTACCTTTTCGTCGCCAACATTACCACCGCTAATAGAGAGTGGATTTTGAAGACCGATATATAAGACTTTAACCGCATCTGCACTTACACTTGCTCCTGTTGGAGAGCCTACAACGTAAGTAATAGGAACTGTTTTCGTTTGAGCTTTGCCATCCTGATCGGTATAATTAATTGTTACTGTAACTGTCTTTGTACCTACCCCATTAGCTATGAATTTTTGTCTTGCAAGACCGTCTGTACCAATTGGAGCAGATGATCCATTTATAGTAATTGAAGGCTTTTTTTCACTATTAAAAGCTCCCAGTCCTGCAGATATTTCCATTTCTTGTCCGTCCATTAAATAGGTTGCACTTGATTGTACTAAGGGTATGTAAGTATCAAACCTTAATTTAACAGCTCCCACCTGATTGTGACAAAATTCCACTACCCTATTTTCAGAGGTTTTTACATCATTTTGAAATTTACTGAGCATTGTTAATGATGCAACTGTTGGAGTCATTTGAAAATATGCCGCTTCCCATGTTTTATTTTCCTTATTCTGCACTTTAGGAATAGTTAAATCAACCGGTAAATCGTTACCGAATTCTTTAGCTATTGCAGGATCAATTGCTAATAATTGAGTTTTGTAATCAGCCAATTTCTTATATAATTCTTGTCCCAAATTCCCTTCAACCATTAGCCGTGTTGAAACTTCAAGGTTATCTTCTTTAAAATTTGAATTGCCATTTTTAGCGGGATTAAAATCCGCTGCTGCTAAAATTGTATCTTTTATAGTTTGAATATAATTATAAATGCCAGTAGTCAATTTTTGAGCCGTTTCTGCTTTAGGAAACCAAGTATCCGCCAACTCTTTTGATTCCGGTTCTTTACGCTTTTCTTGAAGAGAAGCCATATATTGAGATGTAGAGAGATTTACTACATTACTACTTTTCTGCAAACTGCTATCAACAGTCTTGAAAGCAGTAAGTATTTCTGATGATACATTCAGTGCCAAAAGCGCAGTAAGAACCAAATACATAATATTGATCATCTTCTGCCTCGGCTCCTTAGGTAATGCCATTCTATCTTAGTTTAAGATTGATTTACAGTTAAATTTTACAATAAAGTTTAAACCTCAAAACAGTTATTACTTAACTACCTGCATAGCCCCGATCATATTGCCATAAATCTGGTTCAATTTATTAAGATTGACTGCAAGCAGGGTAATTTGCTCTTTTGCCTTATTGGCATCATCTGCAGTGTTTAACATCGCTTTTGAAGCTTCTGCCAGCTTTCCATAAAACTGGTTCAGCGATTTCAAATGAGTGTTACTTTCCTGCAATTCTAATTCATAAATTGTATTCAATGATGAAAGGTTTTTAGTAAGTACCTGAACCTGCTCATGAAACATTTTAGCACCATCTGATGCATTTGTAAAAGAGATTGCAGATACCGCAGCTTTAGAATATGCCTCCCCGATTGCATTTAAAGCTTTTGCAGCTTCCTGTGACTTTTGTGTATAATTACTTGTAGCTGCAACTGCATCACCTATATCACTCATCTTATCTACTGTAGTTCCAAGTTTTTGGAAACCTGTACTTAATTTTGTCATATTAGCCGGTGTAATATCAGCATCCTGTAACATCTTTTCCATTGATCTTAAAGCTGGATTTGCTGTTTGAACGTTGGCACCTGCAATATTAACCTGATGATCATCTATAGCAGGGTAGTATAAATACAATAAGCCATAACCCAAAAATATAATTGATTCAGTAGTTAATCCAATATATAGCCAGGTATCGGCCTGGGCATTATGCGTGATTTTCATCAATGCACCAAAAATTACAACTGCTGCTGCAATAGAAACCAAAACATCAAACCATTTACTTACTTTAGGAGGAATAGCGGCTGCCATAAGAAATTAATTTACTTAGATTGAAAAATGATAATTGATTGAAAAAGTAATTTGTTCTTTTTGATATGAAGTTTTTTAAATTATTTTTTACGAAGCTGCGCCGGTAAATCAATAACACAGCGGAAACCAATGTAAGATTTAGCTGTATCCTGATATTCATATTGCCGGGTGCTGGTTTGAAGAAAATACCCAACATCTTTCCAGCTTCCGCCACGAACCACTTTACGTTTCATACGGGGAGGGTCAGAATCCAAAGCATTCCACCTGATATCAGGGTTCATATCATGAACAAGATTATATGCGCTTTCATAAAACAAGGAAGAAGTCCATTCAGAAACATTTCCTGCCATATTATATAAACTGAAATCATTTGGCCAGTAAGCATCAGCCCTTACTGTGTAAAATCCTCCATCTTCTACATAGTTACCCCGGCCAGGCTTAAAATTGGCAAGCAGGCAGCCTTTTTTATTACGCAAATAATAGTTACCCCAGGGAAACATTGACTGACTTCTTCCACCACGCGCAGCATATTCCCACTCTGCTTCTGTTGGCAATCGGTAATCACTTTCAGTAGCCTTTTTATTCTTAATGAGATAAGTATTCAGGTATCTCGTTCTCCAATGGCAAAAAGCAACAGCCTGTTTCCAGTTTACTCCTACAACAGGGTAGCTTCCATAAGATGGATGAGAGAAATAACGCTTCGCCATTGGCTCGTTGTAGGAATAGGAAAAATCCCTCATCCAAACCAATGTATCAGGATAAACCTGCTGATTATAACGGTATATAAAATCTTTTCTTGGTTTTCCTTTATTCTCAATTTTCGCTGCTTCTTTCAAATCAAATCCCTGAACATTGTATACAATCTTTTCAGGATCAATTTCCATCTTCCCGTATAAACGGTTATCAGGAGTAAGCATTAAAGGGCTTAATTTTTCCAGGGTTCCTTTATCAGCCCATTTTATAGCATTCGTCTTTTTCCAGTCAACAGCTGTATCTGCATCACCAACCTGTTTAAAATAGCCCAATTGTATCGCAGCTAGTGAATCCCTGGTCCATTTTACAAACTGCCTGTACTGATTATTTGTAATTTCTGTGGCATCCATCCAGAAACCACTAATAGACACTTCCCTGTTGCGTGCAGTAAAATTATAATTCACATCTTCATCACTTGGCCCCATGTGAAAGGTTCCCGGGGGTATATACACCATCCCTAAAGGTTTACCCATGCTGCCTCGGGAATCCGGTGCTACACCATGCAATTGTCCGTCATCGGGCGTGCCTTTTGTTTTGCCAGTTTTTGTACAGCTTACTGATCCTAACACAAAAACAGTAAGTGTGGTGATAGTTAAGAACCGGATTTTCATTTATAAATTGATTATTTGGTAGTTGAGCAAATGTAAACATTAAATTAAACCAGCCAATTTTTAGAACTGTTATCTGTTTCTGTTCTCTCCAGATATTTACCGTAACATATACTAACGCTCTTTGTATCTGGTTATTGTATTATTTTAATTTTTCAATAACATAATCAAATCTTCCACAGTTAGTACTGGTTTTTGGCAGCTATAATTCCTGCACAAGTATATAAAACTTTTATTTAAATTGGCAAATTTCCCTTCGAGCAATGGAAAATTATCTGATCCTAAAACAGCAGATTGAATAATTTTATCGGGTATATATTGCTTATTAACATCCTTTAGTAATTCCCCAGCCTCAATCCCTGTAATAGCAATTTCATTAATCCCTTTTACAATGCTTTGTAAAAGTAGCCCCCAAATCCCGAAAGAAGTTGGATGCCTTATAATAGCCATAGACAATGATTCAAGCATATTGAATGATTGAGTTTTCCACGCAGGGATATTAAATACTACAGATAAATAAAACAGGTTTTCAGCCAGTACTGCATTGCCGGATGGCACAGCTCCATCATAAACTTCTTTTTTACGAACAATTATATCGGTTTGTGTACTGCCCGTATACCAGAAAAAAGAAGTCTCATCATCAACAAAATTTGTAACCACCTGATCAACAAGTTTTTTTGCCGATAATAAATGCGCTCCATTACCAGTTACCTCCTGAAGATGTATATAAGCCTGTATCAAATAAGCATAATCATCTAAAAATGCAGGATATTTTGCCTGGCCTGCTTTCCAGGTATGATTCCAGTTACCATCTGCAGCAACCAAATTATTTTCCAGGAAACCAATATTATTTTCTGCCAACCGTAAATAATCCTTCTCCCCTGTTGCGGCATACGCTTTGCAGCAAGCCGTGATCATTAATGCATTCCAGCCTAATAAAATTTTATCATCCAGTAATGGTTTAATCCTTTTACTGCGGTGAAACAATAATTTTTGTTTGCAGGTTTTAAGTATTCCCAAAAGCTCAGCTTCATTTATTTTCAGCTCTTCACAACAGCCTTTAATACCTTTAGGAAGCCATAGAATATTTGTATGTTCCCAGTTGCCGTGTTCAGATACATTATAAACC
>JANXWM010000174.1 GCA_025351145.1 Chitinophagaceae bacterium | reverse complement strand
GCTTTAACCGGAAAAAAAACAAAAAAATTATGATGCTCACAAAAACACCATCAAGATTTGAAGATTGTGAAAAAAATGTATCCGGTTTCGATTATTTGCCTTCAGGAACTAATAATTTGCCATCAAAAAAATCTCCGGCACGGGTAAGAAATATGTTTGCTCAATCCAATAAAGATGTTGATCATTCTGTATTTCAAGGCTGCCATGAGGCACATATTTTATCATTAATATTTGGTGGAGTTAGCTAAGCGTATTATTTATATTTCTTTAGAAAGCTCTTATTAGGCGACTCATTTTGGGGGATCCTGACAATTATTGTGTTTGTTCTGTCATTATATTATATGTTGAGCTTTTATCTCAGCGAAGATCGAAGCGAATCGTTGTTTGGTCAGGCGACCATCAGCGCCAAAAGTGATTTCTTTATTTTTCAGCATGCTCAATTAAGTTTTTGCATTCATTCCTGCTTAGGTTATGTTGAACAATGTCAAAAGAATATGTTGATTTATGAATATTTAAAAATCTCTTAAGACTATACTTTGAAATATATGTGGAATCATTAAACTTCGTCCATTTATAGCCATCTTTAGTCAGTACCTTCAAAAGAGATTTTTGAAAACACGAGTCGCAGAATGCAAAATAAGTATACTTAAGCTGTTTACCGTCATCATTGAAGTAGTAAATTTCATCCAGTTTTAGAAAATTGCTATCTCTTGTTAGGACTTTTAAAATGCTGTTATCATCCTCAATAACTTTTCTCCCGCTCTTTTTAATATTTCCTTTTTTAGCGATTTTAATAGCCTCTCCTTTTGTATAGAAATGATTGGAACATGAGATTAATACTGTAGTACAAAAAATAGTGACTAAAGCTTTTGCTTTTCTCATTTAATGTGGTTTACTGGTTGCCGCTAACGCTCAGATATTTTCGAAGGCTGGTAATTCATTTATTGCCAGCCCGGTACAAGTGCCTGATTGAAATATAATGCTGAAATTTTTGCCTTTCAGCTTTTGATTCTGTTTATGTTTAATATTATTTTATCCGGCCTCAGCGTAATTCGTGGCTTCATGCCGGGAATTTGTCCGGTCGCTGAAATTTCAAATTCTTTAAAAAATAAATAAACAAATAAGGACATCTCTGTCATTGCAAAATTATTTCCTATGCACATTCTTGGCCCAACACCGAATGGAAAATAATTCTTTGATTTTAAGATTTTTGGGTCATCAATAAACCTTTCTGGTTTAAATTTTAACTCTTCATCCCAAAAATATTTGTTCCTGTGCAGCCCAAAGAAAAAGGGTATTATGATTGTGCCTTTTGGAAAAGAAAATTCTCCAAATTCATCGTCCTCAATAGCAACTCTTTCGGTCATCCATGCCGCCGGATATAAACGCATTCCTTCGCTTATAGTTGCCTTTACGTATTCGTCATTTGCAGATTCAGAAACTGAAATGTTTTTTAATCTCTCAGTTAGCTTTTGTAATATTTCAATATTGCAGGAAAGCAGGAACAGTAGCCACGAAAGCGTGTTTGCCGTTGTTTCGTGTCCTGCGAAAATGATAATTATTAATTCGTCAATAATTTGTTCTTCATGCATGGGTTCACCTGTGTCTTCATATCTGCTGTTTAAAAGCATGTCTAATAAATCCGTATAATTTTGGTTCTCCTGTTTGCGTTCTGTAATTATTCTTTTAAAAATATCTCTTAATCTTTTTGCCTTCTTTAAATTTTTGCCTTTCTCTCCTGTTACAGGATACAATATTTTTCTAAATGGCTGGTTAACATCTTTATTTAAAAATTCAAACAGATCGCTAAATATTTGGCTTATCTCTTCCATAATTTGGGGAGAAAGATTGATGTCAAATAGTGATTTTACCAAAATGTTAAACGCAAGCTTGTGTATGATTGGAACAATATCAATACTTTCTCCTGTTGGAAAATCAGTTAAAAAGTCACTGATTGATTTAATAATTGTATTGTTTAAACCTTGCAGCTTTTCCCGGTGAAATGCAGGTTGAATAAGCCTTCTTTGTCTTAGCCAGTAATCACCATTCGAAAAAAGAATCCCCTTCCCAAAAAACCTGGCTGCACTTTCCGTTGACAACTTTGATTTTTTATAATTTCTATGGTTCTCTTTTAAAATGTAATTAATAAAGTCGGCGTTTTGAGTAAGTATAATTTTTTTATTCCTTTTTAATGAAGTCGAATATGTTTCAGAATAAACATCCATACTCTTAGAAATAAAATTTATTGGATTATTCAGAAAATCTACCGAGTTTATTGCGGTTTTAAACAGCGAGTATCCGTCGGGCAAGTTGTATTTTTTCTTTTTTGTTTCCATTTTAAAATTTATAACATGATTTACGTTAAACCCCAATTTTTCGTCACGGATTTTTTTTTAACCGGACAGCGGTTCTTTCAGCATCTCCCCTTGCGTTCTATCCCTTATGTTTCATCGGAACGCACACTTGTACTTTCGAATTATATATGCAGCTTTTACCTAAGCAAAGATCAAAGCGAATCGTTGCTTGGTCAGGCGGCTAACAACGGTTAAAAATTACAGTCAGCGAGCATAACGCAAATGCCTGTATTGTTTACAGGTGTTATAATTTTAAATATTCAGGTAATTGTCCTTTGTCATCTGCATCAATTGCTTTTTTTAGTTCACTATTTATTTTAATGTTATTCTTTGCATCCCTGGAATAAGTAATAATTATTTTAACTGCATTCAACTTAATTTTATTCTGGTCTTTCGTGTCAGCATTGTTTTCCAAAACATATTTAGTCATTGCTGCCATGTATAACCCTAAAAGGTCGTCATTCTTTTTAGCAAATTTTGTGGCCTGCTCATCTAATGTAAAACTATAGTCCGGCGTTCCTGTCATCCACCTGATTATGTATTGCATTGATTTAAGTCTGTCCATATTTTGTTTTTCAAATGGAGTCGAAAAAAGATAATTAGCTGCTTGCAAAGCAGCATTATTTGCTGTAGAATTATAGTCTGCTTTCTCTTCTAATTTTATTGAGGAATAGTCAGGCAAACTTTGAGCAAATGAAAATTGAACAGACAGCGCCAACAGAAATAAAAAAATTACTTTTTTCATGTTTAGTGGTTTTGATTGATTAAGTATAACAGCAGTTTTTTAAAAAATCATTGTTGTTACTCAAATATACACAATGTAAATAGCTAAAAAGTAGTATAGGTTTTGTTATAAAAACGGCATGCAGTTTATACAAGCAAACAACCGCAGAAATTTTTTCGCCCAGCCAACCTTTTCATGCCATTGCCTCTCCCCGCCGTGGCGCATACTCGTCAAGCTAAATAATAGCAATAAGTGCTGTTATCCTTACTCAATAAATGTTTTAGCCAGTTATTATGGGGTCCGGATTAGAGCACTTCGCACCTGATACCAGTTGTCTCATAACCCCGAAGTTTCGGAGCCTTTCGGTTCCGCGAAAGGCGGAATTGAAAAAATGCAAAGCATATTTTTTCAAAGAAGCGAAAGCAGCGCTGTTGAGACAACGAAGCCATGCGGCTTGAGCATTAAGGACATTGCGTTTGCACGCTGTTAAAATAAAAATTAACTTGACGCCAATGCGCCACGATGGGACTCTTGTACGTTCCTGTTATATATCATCTTTTACCAAAGCGTAGCATCGAAACGTATATGTTTTTATAAGAGCTGGATTTCATTTATCATTAGCAAGGATGCCAACGTAAGCAATGTGCGGACATCAACAGCTGCAGGAAGCTAACCTTTTTCATTGTGTGTCTCAAACCCATATCGTATTGCCGCTTCAAGTATTTCAATGTTTATATCTTGCAGCGTTTTAAACTTAATGCAATACCCGGTCACGCTTGCCTTGCCTATGTTTTTTCCATACGTTTTGGCTAAGTAGGTCTTATCATCGATACCCAGGATATAGACTGAGATTCCGGTTTTGTTTGCACTGATACCAATTTGATAAAACGCTTTGGTTTTTCCATCAGCATATTTTATTGTCTGAAGCCCATACCCTATATTAGGATTAGAAACCGTTTTATTTTCACTGTTTTTACCATCCAGGAACCATAATTTACATGCCGGCATTACTTGCAGAATGATGCGGTGCAACGCTTGCATGTCGCTGCGTTTTGGTTCAGGTTGACTGGTAATATACTCTTTGATTTGTCCTTGTACGTTCATATAAAATTACAGGTTGCTTTGTGGGTGCTGTAAACTTGCCGCTAACGGCCAGAGCTTGCTGCTGTGCTGGTATTTTTTAATGTCCTGCCCAGAGCCGCAGCTGCTTGAACAACTAATGATGAAGTTAACAACAAATGTTCAAAAGAATTCCGTCTGTTTGATATTAGTTGATAGCACTACAAAAGCCGATTGTTCTTCCGTTCGCCAGCATAGCAGCAAACTGAATGTTGGCGGTTCGTTGTTTATTCTTTTGGTTACTTATAATAAAGTGCGTCGCTCCTGTCGCAGGTTTTTATCTCACTGTTTCAAGTAATGAAGCGCAACAATTCCTGATTTAAAAATCTTTGTATCAACAAGTTTCAAGTGTGCTTTCTCCTGCAGGCTAATGCCATCCAGCAACCGTCTCCCTTCTCCGGCAACTACCGGGTGAACTACAAAATAATATTCATCCACTAAGCCAACCTCTATAAGTTGTGATGGAATATCTACACCACCTGTTAAAATATTATTTCCTTGTTCCTGTTTCAATTTAAGTATTTCGTTCTGAAGGTTGGTGCGAACAATTCTTGTGTTGCTTCCTTCGGCGCTGTGTAACGTTCGTGAAAAAACAATTTTGTTGCTGCACTCAAATGCCTGAGCAAATTCGAGGTCTGCTTTTGATTCACCCGAAAGGTTTTTTGCAACATCGGGCCAATAAGGAACCATCAATTGATAGGTTTTCCTCCCGTAAACAAGCAGGTCTGCATCTTGTACAAGGCGGGTATAATATTCAAGTAATTCGTCATCAGCAATCGTATTGGTATGGTCGAAGCAGCCATCAATAGTAAGGTTGATTGCGTAGATTAGATTTCTCATTTGATTGAATTTAAATTGTCCGTCATTTTGATTACTTGCGGTATGCGGCCTTACAATCACCACCAACGACAGTTTATGAAAAAATATCCGCTGTTACCCAAATATACACACAATGTAAATAGCTCAAAAGGAGTATAGGTTTTGTAATAAAACGGCATTCAGTTTATCTAAGCAAACAACGAAATAATTTTTTTGGCCCAGCCAATCTTTTCATGGCATCGCCTGTTGCGTCGCACACTTGTACGTTTATATCATTATTGAGCTTTTACCATTGCGTAGATTGAAGCGTATCGTTGTTTGGTCAGGCAGCTAACAAGACCAACTATAGAGTTGCTACAGAACACCAACAACGGCGGACAGATTATTTTTGAGCTTTTATAACAGCGAAGATCCAAGCGAAAGTGTTTAATGAGGACACGAGCCATGGCGGTAAGAGAAGATTGCTGCGAAGCTAAAAAGAGAAAGTTCAATGATAGAGGTTCAATAATTCTTTAAAAGTCCAGTCGTTTCCTTTTAAAAAGAAATCATAGGTCATGCCCCAATCTGCACTTTCACCAAAACCAACCATAGTGGAAACAATTTTCGTATGCGTACCGTCTATTTCAAATAACCGGATAATATGCTGCAAATTACTATCAGCAGCTATTGCAGATTTTGGAAAGTTACCGTTAAGATTTACTTTCAACGTTAGCATTTCATTTGTTATAAAATTGATAATCGGCGAATTGATTGAACTCTTATCCGTAAGTTTTTTTGTACTGTCGTAATTGGTTAAAATATACCCACCTGTTTTAAGTTCTATATGCGCAACAGGTGCCAGCCAGGTTTTCAATTTTTCATCTGTGGTAAAAAGTTGCCAGGCAACAGAGATGCCTATTGGTAAAATAGTTTCTAACTGAAGTACTTTTTCTCCTGCTTCGTTTTTATACGATGTGTTTTTTACACCCTGGCAGAAAGAACCAAGGCTAAAAAACATTACTACTAAAATGCTGTTTATTTTTTTCATGTTTATTTTTATTTGAGGACTGTTTTTACAGAGAGCAACATTTAGTAAGGTTTTTACACAATGTTGAGTAACGTACAAAATGTACAAGAGTGCGACGCAACTAATGTTTAATAGTAGCAATACCGTTTGGTTAATAAAAAATACCTTACTAAATGTTGCTGCAATTATTATTTTCATCTCCATGCCCCGATTATTAAACCCATCACTATAAAGCTAACTGTTACATAACCGCCATGTATCAGCATATATTTTGTTGATTTTCTTTCGAACTGCCCAATTACAAACAGCGACATGGCAACCCACCCAAAGCCAGCCAGCAAACCCGCAATTGCTCCCCATAAAAGAGTTGTTTTTTCGTCGTTTAAAAACATCGCAAGATTAAAAGCCATCACAAATGAAAATAAAAAGGATAGTGCAAATATTTTTGGCTTGTTGCTCGTTCGCATATCCTCGTTAGAAAAACTATTTTCCTTCATCCATGGTTTTGCGAATAGTAATGGTGAATACCAAAGTCCACCGATTAAAAAAACGGAGAGGGCGGCTGTAAATATTGCTATCCAATTTAACTGAGATAAAGCGTTTTGCATTTCCATTGTATTATTTTTTTACAAAAGTATCCTCAGCAGAAAGCCTTCTATTGTAAAAAATTTACCTCCTATCTTATAATGCAATGGTTTTCATCAAAAGTGCGCAGGGAGAGGTATTTGTCGGGGGTCATCCCGGTAAGCTCTTTAAAATCATGGGCAAAGTGTGCTGGATCAGAAAACGGGAACTGATAAAGTATATCTGTCCATTTTACATTTGGTTTGTTCTTCACTATTTGTATTACTCTTTGCAGGCGCACAATACGTTGAAGATTTTTAGGCGAAGTGCCCACCTGTTTTTTAAATAAAGCAATAAAATGTTTGTGAGAATAACCGGCTTTACGAACCAGTTCATTTATCGGGAGTTCTTCATCAGAAAAAAATATTTTGTTCGCCACATACATTACAGATTCATTGGTAAGGCAACTGCCATCAAATTTTGTAAATAAGTATTGTTCCATTATACCGGCAATCTTCTCATGGTCACTCAGGTCGCGAATTGCATTTCTAAGTGCTGTTAACTCTTCTTTCATCCAATTGGCTTCAATAACAGTATCAGACAGGTTACTAACAGGGAATTTAAAAAAAGGATATGCACCACCCGGCAAAAAGCGAATACCAATAAGGTTTGTATCGGTTAACGACTGAATATGATTGGCTTAGTTTGCAAGCCAGCCACCCAATAATTTTTAAAATACTTGTCTGTTTTCAGCGTAATGCTGTCAAGTGTTTTTTGTTTATTTCCAAAATTCAGTATCAGTTCAATAACCCCATTAGGCAAAATTTTAGATTTGGTAGTATCATTTTCTCCTTTCGAAATCCAAACGAATTGCACCCATTTATTCAACGGGTTTGAAACGGGCAATATGTAAAATTCTGATTTCAAGCTAATGTAAATATTTTACGTTTTTAAAATTACGGCTTTTGTGTACTTCTTAAACGTAACGTTTTTAGGGGGTCGTATTTGTTAGCCATAATGCAGTAATGCTATTAAGCTTTTCTTGCGTCGCACTCTTGTACGGTTGGATTATTTATGAGCTTTTATAACAGCGAAGATCTTGCGTGGGGACACGCACCACGGCATTAGACTATGTAGCCGAGCTGAGAGGAGACTTCAAAGACTATTTGTTTCATGTATGTTGGTTTAATGGTCAGACTGTTGCTATAGGGTTGCACATAACAGCCAGGGCTTTCTGCTGTGCTGGTATTCGTTGATTCTCCAGCCCGGTACAAATGCCCAGTTGAAAATATTTTGTTGAAGTTAAGAACTAAGGCCGAACATTGAAAACAGACATTGCAGAAAGGAAAAGAGATGATTACTTCATTTCCACAGTCAATATTTTAAAGGTTCCGGGTATCATTTCCGGACGAAAAGTTTCTTTAGTAGCAGGTTTAAATAAACCTGACGGCAGGTAAACCTTGTGTGTTGCCTGATCAACAGTGATCGTTCTTGCGCCGGGTTTGGTTACTACATTTCCAATTAAAATAAATTTATCGGCCGACAGCTCCTTAATAATAGTCAATGTACCCTCGCCGTTTGAGGAGTAAGCAGTTTTTAAGCCCCTATCAAATCCTGCACCGTCAGCCCCGTCTCCGGTAGGAAAACTATCTACAACTTTACCGTTAGTAGCGTCCATCACAATCATAAGTTTGTTTTCGCAAGTTGCAAACAAACGCATGGTTTCCCTATCTATGGCAAGGCCGGAGGCACCAGTACCAGGTTTGTTGGGCCAGTGATGTGTAACTTTAAAGGTTGTGGCATCTATTACATCCATCTCCGCTTTTTCGGCATTGTTCACATAGATGTTCCCTTTACCATCACTTACAGCTGTTTCGGGCCAGCCACTCAGTTGTATGGTTGCAACTACTGTATCATTGGTTGGATCAATCACCGTCATATTTTTACTCATGCCGTTGCACGTAATCACTTTGTTTGAAAAATTATCATAGAAAATGGCATCGGCAAACTTTCCCGTTGGTACGTATGTAAGTATTTTATTTGTCGCAAGATCAAATACCAGTACTTTATTCAACGTGCCATTACTAATATACCCTTTGCCCAAAGCATGCACGAGGGCAATGCCATGAACATCCTTTTCAGTTTTTATAACACCTAATGAGTCGCCGGTATTTTTATTTAAAATATTTACCTGTGATCCATGGGAAACATATAATTTTTCAGAAGCAGAATCAACAGTCATATAATCATAGCCGCCACCACCTTTAATAGGAAATGTGCCACTGATATGATAAGCCGGTTTATTTTGGGCGTAAGATAATCCTGCTGTTAAGAGCATTATTGCCAGAAAATAATATCTTTTCACTTGATTGTTTTTGTTTTATTTACTTGAAGATTTATTGTGCGGTACAAAAGCAATATTACAAATGAGTGGGAAGAGTTAGGGATAATTGAGACGTAAAGCGAAAATGTTGATACTAAAGTACACTTTGCTCTTTGCTTGTCGGGTTTTTTACTTTCAGTTTAACGAGGCTACAACGAAATTGTGCGTCATTTAAAGAAGTTTTCCATGATAGATAGTTTAAAGGTATAGGTATTTAAATTTACTGCTAACGGCTACGGTTTGGCGATGTGGCGGTATTTGAAAATCGTCAGCCCGTAACCGCAGCTAAATTTATAAATAAAAGTTCATTGTTTATTCAATTGCTTGGCTTTATTCGTCGGCTGGAACTGAAGCCGATTAGCGAACAAAAAGTTGAGAATATATTCGTC
>JANXWM010000123.1 GCA_025351145.1 Chitinophagaceae bacterium | reverse complement strand
AGACACTTCGTTCAATGAAGAAGATGACCAGCGCCGCCGTGCTACAGAAAGGATTAATAAACTACGCAACCTTTCTTTCAACATGAATTCTAAAGAAGCAAGCAACGAATACGAAAATGTGCCTGCTTATGTAAGAAGGAATATGGAATTGTTTGGCAACACGCTTACCACTGTTGAGCAGTTTTACAGCAAGTACACCGTAAAGAAAGAAGAGAACGAAGATGCAAAAATCTCCAGCCTCAATACTTTTCTCGATGGCAAAAAGCCTGATTAATAAAAGTGTTTAGTTTAGTTGTTTTAGTTGTTTCCCTCCTGTATAAACAGGAGGGATTTTTTTGGCCCGGCAGTGGAAGTTCTATTGAACTTTTCTTGCGTCGCACACTTCTACGGTTATAACATGATTGAGCTTACAACAGCCAGCGAAGATTAAACAGGTTTGCCGGCTGTTGAAAGTTAAGACCAGTTACCGCAGTACAAGTGTGCGACGCAACGGGTGCTTCATATTTATTCTGCTGCCCGGTTAAAAAATTGAATAAAATATAAAAGGTTTTTAGTAGCATTATGTTGACGAGTTGATGATTTATATATTGCCTTTGTAACCTGGTGCAATGCGGCGGCTGAAATAATTTTTAAATGATGATATTCGTATTTTAAAAAGGAATTCGGGCAGCATTTTTAAGATTAAGGCAGCAAGCCGCCATATTCCCGGCACGTATGCTACTTTACTTTTTTTCATGATTGCTTTAACTATAAGCCTTGCAGCATTTTCGGCAGGGATGGTCCAGAAAATATTGGTGTTACCCGCCGTCATGGGTGTATCAATATAACCGGGCCTTATTTCGGTTATGTCAATTCCATAGCGGCAGGAAGCAGCATCTTGTCTTAAACCCTGCATGTATATCTTCATAAAAGATTTACTGGCGCAATAGGCAATGGCCTGCCTTATTCCCCTTACCGCAAGAATAGAAGTTACACCAACTATATGCCCCTTTTTATTATTCGCCCGCCAATGATCGTACACAAAACTGCAGAGTGCGGCAAAACCAATAGCATTTACCTGGTGCAGCATGCACTCGTTTTTCCAGATGCGGGTTTTATCTGCAAGGCCGGCAGTGTAAATAAAAATATCAACGCCGTTTAATTCTGTTATCAGTTCTTCCAATTGGTTTCTCGCTATGGCATAAGAGGACACATCGATGTTTTTGGTTTTTAAATCGCCACCAAGTTCCCGGGCCAATATGCTTAGTTGTGCGGTATTGATATCTGCAAGGCCAAGGGTATAACCACCAGCGAAAAATATTTTAGCTAATTCCCGGCCCATGCCGGATGCGGCCCCTACGATGATGATCTTTTTCATGTTCTTTTTCTTTAGTCTACTTTAATTATGCCGGTTCTTTTTGCCCGTTTAAAAAGCGGTGATACCCTTATGAGCTTAAGTATAAATTCGTTTACCACTTCACCAAAACGGTATGTTTTCCTGTTGATGTCCAGCAAGAGGATGATGCGATATTCATTTGTATCATTATTTACAGAATGCAGATAAGTATCATCGAAAAGTACACCCTCCCCTTCCCGCCAAAAATATTTTATACCGTTTACTGTAATGTAACAATGCCCCCTTTCCGGAACTGACAAAGCAAGATGGTAACGGAGATACCCGTGTAATTTGCCGGTATGTGCAGGTATACTTACGTTTGGTTCAAGTATAGAGATCATTGCAGTAGAAACTTCCGGCATATTTTTGAGCAATTGGAAGGTGATGGGTAAGCGTTCGCAATTTTTGGCAAACCAACTACCATAGGCTTTCATAATTAATGTGCGCCATGCGGGGCCTTCCTCAAATGAAATTTTATGATTTGCCTTGTCAACATGATGAAATTTCGGGACTTCCAGTTTGCCATTAATAACCCTGTCTATCTCCTGTTTAATAAGCACGTAATTAGATTCAAGTACAAAGCTTTTGGGAAAGAAAATTGTTTTATCAATATGAATGGCATTTTGTGATTTTACCGGGAATAACAGCTTATGAAACAAAACGAGAAGTATCCTCGGCTCTGCCAGGAATATGATTATTATGGCAACGAAGAAAATGAATATAACCGTTAATGTGATCATGGTATTCTTATTTGTTTTTATTATTGAAAGCCCCCGGTTTACCGAAAATGATTTTTAGTTTTTGATTAAATGAACCTGCATTTTTAAGGTCTTTTTTTATGCTGTTGAATTCATGAAAAACCACATCCTTAAAATCATTATGATTTACTTCTTCTGTAATGCCGTAAATAAGTTGTTCAGAGGATTCTTTATAGGTACCAAACAGCTTATCCCAAAAAAGAAAAGTTTCTCCAAAATTTTTATTGAGGTTATCCTCATTGCATGAATGGTGCAGCACGTGATGTGTTGGGGTTACAGTGAATTTTTCGAGGATATGCCATTTTCCCAGTTTCTGGCTATGGCTAAAAAAAGCCCAAATCTTCCCAATACCATAAAGTACAAGAAACATAGGAACAGGAAAACCCAGAAAGATAAGGATAGCCCAAAAAAAGTACCTGTAGGATGATTTAAAAACACCTGACCGTAATGAAGTGGAAAGATTCATATAAGCTGATGAATGATGGTTTACATGAATCGCCCACATAAAACGAACATTATGTTCCATGTAATGCTTGCAATAGAAAATTAAATCCCAGCATATGTAGCATAATATCCAAACCCACCAATCGTAGCCCAATGAAAATATTGCATGAGCGGATATTTTTATTAAGATAGAAATGGCAATAGCTTTAATGCCGGTATCTATAAGCACCCCAAGGAGCATTAGCTGAACGCTGTTTTTAAAATCGCCCATGCTGTAATATTTCTCATGCTCCTTCTTTGTGAAAAAGTATTCAACCAGGGACCCGGCTATAAAAAAAACAGCTAATGACAGATAGAATAATTCCATGGTATAAAGTTTTTATTTTAAATAATCCTGTTTAGTGTTTTGTATGCGTTTAAAACAATTTGAACTTTTTATTAAAGGCATTTTTATTGTTGCTGCAAGCCCTTTCAGGAAAATAATATTAAATGAGTTCCAGAGTATACGTGTATAAAGTATGGTGCATTACAACTTTTATACACAGGCCGTTTTTATAATAATATTCCTGGTAAGTTCCATCGGGCAGATTTATCCTGTACTCATGCGCACCATTGTTGCTTACTGCAAGGAATTGCTGAAAATTATCAGAGTACACTTTGTTTAACCCCACCGGTTCGCTGTTGTACATATTCATAAGGTTGTACTGAATAGAGGTGCAGCAAAATGTATCTGCCCTTCCTTTATTTACAACAATGTACCCGCTTCCGTAAGCACTGCATTTTTTATTTATTTTTTCAGTTCCATTTATTTCCCTGAAGATCCGGGAGTACTGGAACACCCCATTTTTAAATATGGATTCTTCTTTTATGTTTACTGAAATTGAAATAATAAAACCTGTTTTTACATGCGATTCCAGTGTAATAGAACTGCTGTTTTCCGCAGTGTTTATTGAAACATTAAAAGAACCAATTACTGTTGTTCCATGTTTAATATTGTACTTAAGATCAGTTTTCTGAGGTAGTGCCGGTATAGCTATTAAGAGCGCAGATAATAAAAGTATGATTACCGCATATTTTATGTAAAGCATGCCTGCATTTCTTTCATCTTGCCTGTGTATATATTTTTTGTACAAGTACAGGAATAACCAGGGTATCATAAAAAATAGTTTAAAGATTAAAGAAGAGGTTTACTGCTATCGCATACTTAATAATACTTCTTTTAAACATTGCTAATTTGATTGACATACCAAACCTACAGCAGCACAAAACCATTTCATAACTGCTTTTTCCCAGCCGTTTTAATAATTCAGCAATATTTGCCGGTGATGGATAAATGCCTGTTTTAAAAACTTGCATTTTATTTTTTAAAGGCTTAGATTTAATTTTATTTGCAGTTATTACTAAAACTGATCCCGTACCTTATTAATTATTACTAAATAAACCCATAATGGAACCAGCCAGTGTACAGCACTTATTTTTTACCCATATAAAGAGTTTGCTCCCCCCACATTTATCACTGGTAGATGAGATTGCAGAATCTTTAAACATAAGCAACGACAGCGCTTACAGAAGGATACGCGGAGAAAAAGAACTTCCGCTGGAGGAGATTAAAAAACTCTGTATAAAATATCATATTTCGCTCGACCAGTTCCTGCACCTGCAAACAGATTCTGTAATTTTTAACGGCAAGCTCGCTGATACTGAAAATTTTAATTTTGATTTATACCTGCAGGATTTTTTGCACCAGCTTGAAGTAATTGATTCCTTTGAACAAAAGGAACTTTTTTACATGACCAAAGACATCCCCATTTTTCACCATTACAATTTTCCGGAACTGGCCGCATTCAAATATTTTTTCTGGATGAAAACAATTCTTAATTACCGCGACTTCAACAAAACAAAATTTGATGTTTCAAGGATGTCAGAAAATTTTATGAAAACCGGTGAAAAAATATTAACCACTTATAACCGTATCCCATCCACCGAAATATGGTCTATTGAAAATGTAAACAGCACCATACGGCAGATAGAATATTATAAAGACACCAATGTTTTTGCATCGAAAAACGATGTTATAAAAATCTTTGAATGCCTTGAAAAATCAATTGAACATATTGAACTGCAGGCCGAGGCCGGTTACAAGATCAACCAGCCGGGAAGAGGGAAAAACCCCGGTGCTTCTTATAACCTTTATGTAAACGAATTTACAGTTGGCGACAATACCGTTATGCCTGTTGTAAATGGTAAAAAGATGGTTTACCTTAGTCACTCGCACCTAAATTATACACTTACAAAAGATGTAAAATTCTGCGATTACATTTATAACTTTTTCCAAAATGTAATGCATAAATCCACATTGATCAGCGTAGTTTGCGCTAAAGAACGCATGCAATTTTTTAACAGTATAAGGGAGCATATCGAAAGAAGAAAAACTGCCGCTTTGAAATAATACATTTTTTTGCTTTTGAACCAAACTTGGTTACTGCTATTATACTTCTCTTGCGTCGCACACTTGTACGTTCATATCATTATTCAGCAATGTGCAGCTTACATATAAATCTCATCAGGCTTTAGTGCAGCATTCAAAATAACAGCTTATTTAAATTTACATTTTTATTCAAAACAACCAGCCAACTTTGCTGTTTAGTAAGTTTAATACAAACAATTATGCCTGCAGTACTAATTACCGGCGGAACAGGATTAATAGGAAAGGCTTTATCGCCAATGCTTTTGCGCAAAGGCTATACAGTAATTATTCTTACAAGGAATGCATCGGCACCTAAAGATCAGTTACAAGGAATTTCGTATGCTCAATGGAATGTTGAAACCGGTGAAATAGATAAAGCCGCTGTTGCAAAAGCAGATTACATTATTCATCTTGCCGGTGCAGGAGTTGCGGAAAAAAGGTGGACAAATAAACGCAAAAAAGAAATCATTGAAAGCAGAACAAAGAGCAGTGCTTTATTAATAAAAGCTTTACAGGAAACCGGCAGTAATGTAAAAGCTGTAATCAGTTCTTCAGCCATTGGCTGGTACGGTCCCGATAATGCCAACTCACTTCAAAAAGGTTTTACAGAAGACACAGCATCATCACCTGATTTTCTTGGCGAAACCTGTAAGGTTTGGGAAGAGAGTATTAAGCCTGCAGAAGCCCTTGGCAAAAGGCTTGCAATATTAAGGACCGGCATTGTATTAAGCAATGATGGCGGGGCTTTGGCGGAATTTAAAAAACCTTTGAAGTTTGGTATTGCAGCAATACTTGGCGGTGGCAATCAAATAACAAGCTGGATACATATTGATGATATTTGCCGTATGTATACTTATGCTTTGGAAAATAATATCAGCGGCATATTCAATGGTGTTGCACCACACCCTGTTACCAATAAAACGCTTACGCTTTCACTGGCAAAAGCCACAAAAGGAAAATCTTATATCGCTGTTCATGTTCCTGCTTTTGTTTTAAAAATGATGCTTGGCGAAATGAGTGTTGAAGTTTTAAAAAGTACGAATGTAAGTGTTGCGAAATTTCAGCAAAAGGGGTTTCAATTTTTATACCCTTCAATTGATGCAGCTTTGGGTAACCTTGCGAAAGCTGTTGCTGATGATAAATGATTTGTGTGTACAAAATAGTATTGCGGGCCAGCGGCTGTTGAAAGCTGATTAATATTCCGAACGTACAAGAGTGCGACGCAAGAGGCGATCACCAAAGCCTCAAACGCCGGGTTCATAAATATTTTATCTAAAACTTATAAGTGAAGTTAATGGATAACGCAGGTTTTTATACTGCATCATATCTATTTTGATTGTACCTACTACGATGGGGCTTTCTATGCGGATAGGAACATGGTTTGCATCGTCGCTTACCCATACTGTCATTTTTTCGCCGCCCTGGAATATGGTACCTTTTACGAGCAATGGTTTAAACTTAATGGCGTTGAATTTTCCATACTTTGTTTTTACGGTTTCTTTGCCCATATAACGCATGTAAAGGTTGTACACTTCGTTATCGAGAAACATATCGAAAGGTATTTTATCGCCAACTTTATATTTGCTGAAATCTATATTGCGTGCATAATAAATGGAGCTTAGCACATCCTGTACGCAGTTGGGTACTTTAAACACACCGGCATTGGTAACGGCAGTATTGGTTTGTTGGTTGAACGTAATATTTTCTGTTTTTTTATACCCGCCTTCATCTACGTTACGGATGAATTTCATGGGCTGCAGGTTACTGGTATCAAAGTAAGTTTCGTACCTGTCGCGAACTTTAAAAATCCAGTCGTAGTTTGAATTTGAGCGCCCCTCACCTATTACATGATAGCAGGTTTTATTATTTACTTTATCGAGACTGGCAGTAAAAGTGGCATTTCCTGCATTTACATAAATACCGGCCACAGAATAGAATATATTGAAACTGATTACTTCGCCAGTATTGAATGCGGTATTGCGAATGCCACAGAAATCGTCCCCTGCAGTAAGCGTCATCCAACTAAAAGTGCTGACAACAATGATTAGAAATTTCTTCATCTACCTGTTTCTGAATAATTTAATGCCTAATATAAACAAACTTCCTGCCACAGCCGGCAGAATGAGATTTAACAACCATATACCTGCCGTTGTTGCAATAATGCCCAGCTTACTTACGGATAATATGCCAAAAAGTTGCAATGCAGCCTCGCCCCTTACACCTAAATCTGCCACCGGTATGGTAGGCAAAATGGCCAGCACCAGAAAAAGGACACAAACAGTACATGCAGCATCAACACTATTCATCTGCACATTAAAGATGTGCAGCATAAGCAGGTACTGAACGATGAAAACAGCAAACCGTGTTATTGACAGCAACAAAATTCTTGTTAAATCTCTGCGGCTTATGTTTTCGAGATGCTCTACCATAAACCTGTATTTATTTACGATGGGTATTTTTTCAAACATTACAGTAAGCCAGCCAAGTTTAAAATAAACGAAGGCTATTAACAATATACCCAACGCGATCATAAACACAATACCATTAACCCAAAAAACGGAAAGCCCTTCAAATGCTGATGCATCCTTCCATGTATAATCTTTTAAATAAATAAGGGCACCCAAACCTGCAGCAAGTGTAACAATCAATTGTGCCATGCTGCCCACCAATGTTAGTGTAACAGAACGCAACCGGTTACCTTCTTCCATATAAACAATTCTGCCGGCATAGTCGCCTATGCCATTGGGAAGAAACAGCGATAGGGAAAGCCCCGATAACACTGCCCTGTAAGCCATATAAAAATTTACCCGCTGTATACGCGAAACAAGTATCTGCCATTTTCTTGCCTCAATGCCCCAGTTAATAAACATGAGTAAAACCAGCAACGCGATAAGCCATTTATTATTACCCGAAACAGCATTAACCAAAAGGTCTTTTGTTTGCTGCAGGCTAACCTGGTTTTGTACTTTATAATAAATGGAAACAGAAAGAATAATAAACAGCAACGGGCCAATAATGTAGTTCAACCATATTTTATAGCGCTTCTTCAGGTAGTAATTTTTTTCAAACCTACATCAAAAGAACCAATGAAATTATCTCTTATAAACGTTATGCTTTTTATGTTCCCAACTGGTGAATAAGTATTTGGCTTTACTTGCGTCGCACTCTTGTACGTTTAAATATTTTATTCAGCTTTAGCATCACTGACACAAACAGGTTTTCTGCAGGAGTTACTGCTATTCCCTTTCAAATTTTTTCTTTAAGTAATCAACAAGTGTTGGGTCTTCAAGGCCCTGCATATCGCTAAGCTCAAGTTCAAGGGCTTTGGTACTCTGTATAATTTCAACCAGTGAAAAAACCAGTGACACTGCAAAAGATATAATGCCCAGGGCAAAACTGATCCTGGCCCAGCTCATCTCATTAATATAAATCATGTACATACAAAAGATACAGAACAGGAAACTTGCCACGCCAAGGAACTGCATATTTTTAATAAGCCGCAGCCGGTATTTAAGGCTTTTGATTTGCCCGTGAATGATGAGTTTTTTATCATCATTTTTATATTTGTCGTGCAGGCTGCGCACACGGTTTGCCAGTGCGAGAAACCTGTTTGTATATGCCAGCATAATTAAACTGATGGCGGGGAAAAGCAGTGCAGGGGTGTTGATGGTAATATCCATCCTTCAAACCTACATAAAATGATTAAAAGGTCAATGAGCGGATGGTTATTTGTAAATAAATCAGGTACGCTCCGGTAACGCCTGTTGAAAGCTGAGATGAGTTCTTAAGTACAAGTGTGCGACGCAACGGAAGCTTAATTGATGTACTTATGCCGGGTTCACAAAAAAAATTATTGGAAATATAATGACTGCATAAAAGCAACGGTCATTTTAAAATAAAATTGAAAAAATTATATTTTAAAATTGAGCGGCACGTTTACTTTAGCGCTGAAATTACGGCCAATGTTATATACGCCAAAACGGCCTGTAGCAATGTTTTCAGGGGCATACTTTAAACGGCTTAAATGATTTTGGTACGCTGCATCGGTAATGTTATTTGCAGAAATGTTGATGCTGAATATTGTTTGTTTTTTGGTATTCACAAAATCGGCACCAATGCCTGCGTTGAATAAAGTATAGCCCGGGGTTGGGGCTTCAGTTTGATATGCGCTAAAAACTTTGTGCTGGCTAAAAGTTGCATCTGCTTCAACTTTTACATAGAAATTTTTAAGCATTTTACCGGCATCTTTAAAGTTTGCCCTTAACTCTGAAATCCATCTTGCAGCAGGAATGGTTGGCAGGTTTTCAGTTGAATCTGTTTTATAGCCTGAAGTTCCGCGAACATAAGAAAAGACATTTTGAAAGTGCAGCCAGTCTAAGGGGTGAGGGTGTATATCGAGCATAAACTCGGCACCATATAAATTTGCATTCGTTTGAAAATATTTAAAGGCAGAATAGCCATTATTGTTCGCAATAGCCGGAATAGAATCGCCGCCTGAAACCGAACTTAGTTTGCGTGAGAAAATATAATTCTGGATATTGTTATAGAAAAGGCTTCCAGTAAAAGTTACATGCTGCGTGTTTACATCTATGCCAATATCTGTCTGCAGGCTTGTTTCAGATTTAAGCTCTGTATTTCCGTATTCGTATTTTATAGTGCCTTCGTGCACGCCGTTTGCAGAAAGCTCTGCAATATTTGGCGCACGGAAACCTCTTGATAAATTAAACTTGGCAATTACGGTATTGCTTATCTCGTAATTAGCGCCAACACTTGCAGAAGCATTACTAAAGTTTTTTTCAAAGGCTGCAAATTTTGTGTTGCCATCTTCTGCAAAGAACTTAGAACTGATATGGCGGTTATCGTAACGTGCACCACCACTGATTGACCATTTATCGAAAGCTTTTTTGGTATAAACAAAACCACCAATATCAAACAGGTTGTATGCGGGTATCAATACTTCATTACCAAGATTTTCGTTTTCCTGCTGCATGCCGCTTACACCCAATGATGTTTGCCATTTGTTATGAACAGGAAGGAAATATTTTGTATCATAAGTGAATGTTCTTAAGTGAAAATATAAGCCGGGTATATCTGGGCTTAAAATATTGGGGAACTCTTTGCGCTGGTTTAATTGCCAGCCGGCCGTTACAGAAAAATGACCGCTGTTGCCGGGTAAATAAAACAGGTTATCTAATACCAATTTCTGATGCGTAATATGTTGGCGGCCTATGTAAGGATTGTAAGATTTAAAGTCATTATCAGTGGCAGGTGCGGTTATATCATTGCTGTTATTATCTACACCAATAATTTTTACGAACTGGCCAGTTGTTTCATCGCGATCGCCTTCTATAAGCCCTAGTTTTTGATCGAATTTTGTATAAGTTAGATGGTTGTAACCCCAGCTTTTATTGAGACCAACAGATCCACCAAAGTCTGTATTATTAAACTTTGAATTAAACACATAACCATCGTATTTATTCTTATAATCATGTGCTGCTTTATGGGTTCCGTAAATATTCCAGTTGAACCCGTTTATATTGCCGGCAACGTTTCCATTAAAAGCGTAGAGGCCATCATTTGTTTGATAATTGGAGTTAATGTTTCCTTTTATTGTTCCCTGCGAAACCGGTGTATTGGAGATAATATTTATAACACCTGCCAATCCATCAGAGCCATAAGCAATAGATGCAGGACCTTTTAAAATTTCTATACGGTCTACATTGTAATCATCTACTTCAATGCCGTGCTCATCACCCCATTGCTGGCCTTCCTGCCGTATACCGTTACTTATGGTTAATACACGATTATATCCCAGACCACGTATATATGGCTTTGAAATTGCCGGACCTGTGGTTAATTGTGTTATGCCAGGCTGCTTGCTCAATGCATCAATGATATTGGTTGAAGATCCTTTAAAAATATCTTCCCGTTTAACAATTGTAATGGGCACAGATGCATTTTTTGTTTGGGTGCCACTTGTAAAGCCTGTTACAACTATTTCAGTGTTTTCTATAATGCTTGCTGTAAGTGCATAATCTTTTGTAAGTGCGCCGCTAATATCAATTTCTTCAATAATGCTCTTGTAACCAACAAATGAAATTTCTATAAGGTGTCGGCCCGGAGGAATATTATTTATGGTAAATGTTCCATCGGTTTTTGCCGCTGCGCCTGTTTTCAAATCGGAGAAATAAACAGAAGCACCCTGTAATGGAGTTCCAGTTTTCGCATCTGTAATTTTTCCGCTGAATGTAGATTTTTGTGGAAGCGCAATTGATTTAGCATCCGCTATTTTTTTTTGTGCAGATACTTCAAGGGTAATTACAAAACTTACCAGCAGAAGGAAGAAATTATTTTTCATAGAATTATTTGTTACGTTGTTGCAAATATAGAAAGCCATAGAATATTAAATAAGCTGTTTTGGGAAATTTAACAATTAAGTTGAGGAGATATTGGTCATAAAAATCAGAATACCAACAGCAGGGTTGATGGCATCGTTCCTTGCGTCGCAATCACTTTATCTGCATATAAATGGGCATCTTTAGCATCCTCAGCAATTACCCAGATGAAAATTTAAACATCATGCAGAGCTAAAAATAATACTTCAATATTTACCACTTTAATAGCGTGACTGCAAAATACCGGAGACAAGCCACGTTGGTAAAAGCTGCCATAAAACCTGAACGTACAAGGGAGTGACACAACAGGGGATGCTATGAAAAACAGAAGCTTGCTCAATACAAATTATCCATATAAAATGATTACGGATTTCGTTGTAAATAATGAAAGTTGTGCCGAATTTTAAGTATTCATTTGGCAAAGCAGCGTTGTAATAAAAATATTGTCTATATTTATTGGGTAATACCATTACCTGCATGACTGAACAAGCTATACTCGCCGGGTGCTTGCAAAATGATCCATCTGCACAAAGGGAACTGTACAACCGTTACAGCCCCAGAATGCTGTCGGTATGTTACCGTTTTGCACAAAGCCGGGAAGATGCGGAAGACATGCTTCAGGAAGGTTTTATAAAAGTATTTACTCAAATTCACACATTTCAGAATAAGGGTTCTTTTGAAGGCTGGGTTAGGCGAATTATTGTACATACCTGCATTAATTTTCTTAAAAAATATAAGAAGTTTAATGAGAATATTGATCTGGCCTATGCAGGTTATATACCTGTAAAGGAAGAAACAGTTCCTTCGATCATGCAGGCAAAACAGGTTGTAGAATGCATCCGTCTTTTGCCAGTAGGTTATAAAACTGTTTTAAACCTTTACGCAATTGAAGGTTATAACCACAAAGAAATTTCGGAAATGCTCGAAATTGAAGAGAGCACGAGCAGAAGCCAGTACACAAGGGCTAGAGCAATGCTTGAAAACATTTTGATAAAGAAAAGAATACTTGAAAAACCAGGAGAAGAAATTAGCCTGGTAGCTGTATATAAAAAATAAAATACAAGATTTAGAAAACTAACTAACTGCCTGCAGGATTTTTTTATGGACAACAGGTTCTACGATAACGAGTTTGAAAAATACCTTAAAGAGGAAGCCGATGATTATCGTATGTATCCTTCTGATCATGTTTGGAGAAATATTCAGCAGGAAATTCATGGATACCGCAAATGGCCCGCACTTACTGCTATTTCTATTTTTGTTATTTCGGCTTTGGTTGTAGGAACTGTTTTGGTTAAACCCCATACAGAAACTGCATCAATTCAGCCAGTATCACTGAAAACAAACTCAGTAAGTGAATCAGCAACAACTGTTTTCGAAAAGCCAAAGCAACAAATTATATATCCATCAGTAAAGGAAACATATCATCAAAATAGTGCTATTGCAAATTCATCATCGGTAATGTATGCGTTGCAAGGTAATATAACTCAAATACCACAACCCCTCCTTGTTGAGGATATTTCTGCGATTGCAACCGGCGTTCCGGAGAATGAAATAAACAGCTCAAATACTGATGAAAATACCACAAGTCCAAATTTAAACATCAAAGCTCCAGATTTACAAATACAAAAAGCAAGCTTAGAAATAACTGCACCAGTTTTAATTGCCGAAACCAGGGTTAGCAAAACGGCACCCGCCATAAAACAAGCCCAAACACCTGAGATGGATTTAAAACCGTACTCTTCTTTAGAACGCAGCATCCCTGAGAAAACCGAATATAATAACAAGTACCTTTTCGCAAATCTTGAAGAATTTCAAAATGGGTACACCACAAATAAGAAACTGTCTTTTATTTTTAATGACAGCAAAAAAAGCAACGCTGAAAATTCGCCGCTTTCAAAACTTTCCGGAAAATCTTCGAAATTCGATTTTCAATTCTTTGTAACACCGTCTATCAGTTACAGACGCCTTGTAGACAATGTAAATGGCGAGTTAAGCAAATCATACATTACAGCACTTCCATTTGCAGCAAATTATGTGGTTGATGTAAATCATGTAATTCAACATACACCGGCACGGGGTTACGAAGTTGGTTTTAACCTAGGTTACAATTTGAATAAAAAATTTGCTATCCGTTCGGGGTTTCAGTTTAATGTAAGGCAATACGACATCAATGCTTATGTACACCCGTTTGAGGCTGCAACTATTGCATTGCTAACAGGCAATTCCAATAGTTTTGTAAATACTGTTTCAGGTTTTAGAAATATACCAGGAAGTACCCCCATAATACTTAGAAACCGCTATTACGAAATAAGCATGCCTGTTGGTGTTGACTGGAAACCTATTAGTGGTAAAATTTCCTGGGGCATAGCTGCATCGGTTCAGCCAACTTACACTTTTGATAAAGAGCCTTTTATTATTACTTCTAATTATAAAAATTATGCTGACGGTTCGCAGTTATTGCGTAACTGGAACATTAATGCAAATTTAGAAACTTACATAGGCTATAGTGCAGGCAAATACAGATGGCAGATTGGCCCGCAAATACGTTACCAGGTAATGCCAACAATGTCCACAGCTTACCCCATTAAAGAATACCTTATAGACTATGGCATTAAACTAAGCCTTACAAGGATTTTAAAATAAAAATCATACGCTCCTTTACTTCTTTTTCTACAACTTATATCCGTTTTATATTTTGATGTACTGGTCATAATGTAAAATTGTGCCTTAACCTAAGGCTGGTTTAATTAAACCTGGTTGAGAAAGATCATACATGTTCTGAATGTACAAGAGTGCGACGCAAGAGGTGATGCCACATAATCCAAAACCGGGTTAATATTGTTATTTTACTTTAAAACAATAAAACACCTTTGCTAAACATTTAATGATCATTATGAGCCAAAAGCCAGCAAATCTATTAAGCTTCTCTTGCGTCGCACTCTTGTACAGCATAACTTATTTGAACAGAAAATGCACTTTCTTAAATAGTCCGGCTATACAAATTAAAAAGAAATTTAAGTGCAGCCATCTGTGTTTACTTAGTCTCTTTTTTGTTTCTTGTAACGGCACTTTAAATAATCAAACATCTAACAATGACTCAATTTCTTTTTACCCGGTTAAAGAATACTTTATAAACCAGGTTAACAGCATTGACAGTGCTTTGGATATAAGTTTGATTATTACAAATAAAAATGGCACGAAGGATTCGTCAGTAATTGACAAACGTAAATTATTAGAATTAGCACAGCCATTTTTACTCTCGGATATCAATTCCCGGTCAATAAAAAAATTTTACAAAGAATCTATTTTTCAGGATCTTACAACCGCCAGTAATACCTTTAGTTATACAACCCAAAATAATGAGCTTACGGTAAGGAGCCTTGATGTTTTACTCGATACATCTACACAACAAGTAAAAAGGGTTTTTATAACGCGTATTGAAAGTAAAGGAGATACTACCATCACTGAAAAATCAGGATGGAAAACGAACGAAAAATTTTTTATAAATAAAATAATACAATTGCCCGGTAATAAAGAATACACAGAGCAAATATCTGTTGTATGGCATTATTACAATTAATTTTGCAGTGCATTATGACAGCAAAAGAGTTTCAGCAAATAGTACATACTATTCCAATTGAACCGGGCATATATAAATATTTTGATGCAGATAACGAATTGTTGTATGTAGGCAAAGCAAAAAACCTGCGTAAACGCACCAGTTCTTATTTTACAAAAAAAATTACAGGATATAAAACCCATGAACTTGTTCAGCGTATTTGCAGGATTGAGTTTACAATTGTAAACTCCGAGCAAGATGCTTTTTTACTGGAGAACTCATTAATAAAAGAATACCAGCCAAGGTTTAATATTAACCTTAAAGATGATAAGAGCTATCCTTATATCGTTATTAAAAAAGAGCCTTTCCCACGCATTTTTCTAACCCGCAAAAAAATAAATGATGGATCAGAATATCTTGGCCCCTTTACTTCAGCAGGGAAAGTTAGGGAGCTTATTGTTTTTATAAAACAATTTATACCGCTGCGTACCTGCAAGCTTCCATTAAGTAATAGTAATATACAAAAGAAAAAATTCAAGGTTTGTTTGGAGTATCATTTAGGCAATTGCAAAGGCCCATGCGAATCTTTGCAAAGCGAATTGGAATATGCGGAAGGCTTACTTCAAATAAGGCAAATGCTTAAAGGCAACTTATCCCCTGTTATTCAAAATTACAAGTTGCA
>JANXWM010000119.1 GCA_025351145.1 Chitinophagaceae bacterium | reverse complement strand
ATCCTCCACATACTGCAGAATATCTTTCTTGGTTACACGCCCTTCATTTCCCGTACCGGGAATGGCTTCCAGTTCCACCATACTTACGCCTTCGCTGTTGGCAATATTCAACACAAGCGGAGAATAAAAACGGTTACCATTGGGTGATGTAGCAACATTAACTGCTGTTGGTGTATAAGGCACTTCTTCAGCAACCGGTGCTGCAGTAATTTCAACAACAGGAACTTCTGCAGCAGCATCTACGCCAGTTTCAATACGAACAATTACCGCACCAACAGGCACCACATCGTTTACATTAAACAACACTTCGCTTATTGTTCCTTCGGCAGTTGAAGGCACTTCACTGTCCACTTTATCGGTGGCAATTTCCAGTACAGTCTCGTCTTGTTTTACAGTGTCGCCTGCCTTTTTGTGCCACTTTAAAATGGTAGCCTCGGTTATACTTTCGCCCAGCTTTGGCATTATAAGATCAACAAGGGCCATATTATTTCAAGATTTTAGATTTACAATTTCTTTTCTGATAAAAAGCAATTTTTTGAACCCGGCATTTGAACATGAATTGAACTTCTCTTGCGTCGCACTCTTGTACTAACGAACAATTGGCAGCAATTAAAGTGCGGGCCAAAGATAATAAATCAGCCTATACTATTTTTAAGAATGAATAAGCGCAAAAGATTCAAAGCATTTATAGCAGTTAGTTCAATATTCCTTTGCCTGTCGAAACGAAACTGTATTTTTTTTGTTTCAGTATATTCTTTATTTCCAACTGCTATCCAAACAGTGCCCACGGGTTTATCTTCGGTACCTCCATCCGGGCCCATTATCCCTGAAACAGCAATAGCATAATCGGTTTTCATCACTTGTAATATGCCTGCCAGCATTTCAATCACTGTTTCTTCGCTAACAGCCCCAACTGTTTCAAGTATTTTTTCTTCTACACCAAGTACATTTTTTTTAATACTGTTATCATAACTCACCACGCTGCCCATAAAATAAGCAGACGATCCGGAAATAGAAGTAAGCAGATGTGCAATATATCCACCCGTGCAGCTTTCTGCAGTGGATACTGTTTTCTGCTGATTTTTTAATAACCTACCCACCAACTCACTCATAGAAATATCTTCATCAACAACAAGAAACTCGCTTACTTGCTTTTTTAATTGAGCAAACTGGTGCTCCAATTCATTTTCAACAGTGTCCTTGTCATTTCCGTTGGCTGTTAACCTTAAACGAACCATGCCGTAATTTGGCAGATATGCCAGTTTAATATTCGCCGGCAAAGTTTCTTCAAAATCTTTAATCAATTCTGCAAGAAAAGATTCACCAACACCTGCAGTTAACAAAGTGCGGTGACCAATATGCGGCATATTAAAACGCTGTTTCAATAATGGCAAAACATGATCGGTCATCAATCCTTTCATTTCATGTGGTACACCGGGCAGGCTGATAAATATTTTGCCGTTCTTTTCAAATAACATTCCGGGAGCAGTACCTCTTTCATTTTTTAAAACCGTGCAAACATCCGGCACTTCGGCCTGTTTGCGGTTGCGGTCGAGCAAAGGCATAGGGCGTTTAAACACATGCTCAAATAAATAGGTTACATGCTCAAGTGTTGCTGCATCCATTACCATTTTACCGCCAAAGTACTGGCAGAGCAGGGGTTTGGTAATATCATCTGCCGTGGGGCCAAGGCCACCGGTTATTAAAATAATGTTTGAGCGTTTTGCCTCTTCATCGAGTGCGTTCCATATATCATCCCATACATCGCCAACAGCTGCCCGGTGCTGTACCCATACACCAATTTTGTTGAGTTGCTGCGCCATCCATGCGCTGTTGGTATCTATAACCTGCCCTATTAATAATTCATCGCCGATTGTTATAATTGATGCTGTTATCATATTTGCCCCCAACCCCTAAAGGGGAGTTATAAGTTTATTACTGATTGTGTTTGCTGATTGATAATCAGACCCCGCCTCAAGCGGGGCAAGCTGTACAAGAGTGCGACGCAAGAGACGATCCCATGAAATACTTTAGTTCGGCTCCGCTCACTACTGGCTCAAAATATTTGCAACTGCTTTCTGCTTATTTTAGCGCAAGGTAAATGATGATTATGAAAACATATAAGGTTACAATTGCTTTGCTGTTAATTTCTGCTGTTTCGTTTGCGCAAACAACGGAACAGCGTATCAATAAGGCGGTACAGCAATTATTAAAAGATGAGCAAATGAAACACGCCACGATGAGTTTGTGCGTGGTTGAAACAAAAACAGGCAAAGCTGTTTATCATTTAAATGAACAGGTTGGTTTGGCGGCTGCGAGTACACAAAAAATATTTACCAGCATTGCGGCTTTTGAATTTCTGGGCAAGGATTACAGGTTTAAAACTGAATTAGGTTATGATGGCATTATAGACAAAGGGATATTGAAAGGCAACCTTTATGTCTCTGGTAGCGGCGACCCAACATTGGGAAGCTGGCGCTATAACACAACAAAGAGAGACAGTATACTGAAAAAAATACTTTCAGTTGTTTACAGTGCTGGTATTAAAAAAATTGATGGAGATATAATTATGGGCGGTTCTAAGTTTAGTTATCAGCCATTGCCCGGCGGATGGATATGGGATGATATTGGCAATTATTATGGCGCCGGTACTTGGGGCATTAACTGGAATGAAAATCAATATGACCTACTGCTGAAACCTGGCAATAAAGAAGGAGATGACGTTGAAATTACAGGCACCGAACCGCCTTTGGAAAAATACAATCTGGCCAATCTTTTAAAATCAGGAAAGCCCGGCAGCGGTGATAATGGTTACATTTATATGCCACCTTATTCAACCTCAGGATTTGTAGAAGGCACCGTACCTGCGGGTGAAAAATCATTTACTTTGTCTGGTTCGCTGCCCAACCCTCCTTACCAATTTGGAAAAGAACTGGAAGCCAGTTTTGCTGCAAATAATATTGAAGTAAGCGGCACTTTAAAAACAACGGAAATGCTGATGAATAATAAATCAGCAATTACTTCTTATCAAAAACTATTGGGTACAATTTATTCTCCGCCTTTAGACAGTATTGCTTACTGGTTCCTTCAAAAGAGCATTAATCTTTATGGTGAAGCATTGCTCAAAACAATGGCTTATGAAAAATCTGGCATAGGCTCAACAGAAAAAGGCGTTGAATTATTAAAAGATTTTTGGAACACAAACGGCATAGAACAATCTGCATTGAATATTGTGGATGGCAGCGGCTTATCACCGCAAAACCGTGTTACAACAGATGCGCTCGTAAAGGCTTTGCAATACGCTAAAACCCGCGACTGGTATAGTTCTTTTTACAATGCACTTCCGCAGTACAACGGCATGAAAATGAAAAGCGGCACCATTGGCGGCGCTAAAGCTTATGCAGGTTACCATACTTCAAAAAGCGGGGTAGAATATACATTCGCCATCATCATCAATAACTATGATGATTCGGCCGGAAGCATTGTACCAAAAATGTTTAAAGTGCTTGATGCGTTGAAGTGATCATGAAAAATAAGGCAGCAATTTTTCTTTAAGTGCAGCTGGTATCAAGGTTTTCTGCCTGTTCACCGCATCAAGGTAATATAGCACTACACGGCCAGCGGCAAGTAATTTTCCCTGCTCATTATATACATCCTGTAAAAATTCGCAGCGGTGATTATCCGGTAATTCACGAAGCGTGGTTTTCACCGTAAGCAGGTCATCGTAAGTAGCCGGGCGCAGGTAACGCACATGCATTTCAACAACAGGCATAATTACGCCCGATGTTTCCATGTCTTTATAAGTATAGCCCAGTTGCCGTATACTTTCTACCCTGCCCACTTCAAAATATTGTGCGTAGTTACCGTAATAGACAACGTTCATTTGGTCTGTTTCTGCGTAGCGAACACGTATCTGCGTTGTAGATTCGTACATATTTTTTTACAGGTTATTAATACAGTTATTTTTTTATGAACCGGGCTTTAGTTCTCTGTGGCATCGCCTCTTGCGTCGCACTCTTGTACTGAAGAATAGCTATGAGCTTTTGGCTGCATGCTATGCGTTATTGTATTTTTTTGCCAGCGGCTTGCGGCGTGCAGCCTGTAGCTGAATATTGTTCTGAAAGTACAAGAGTGCGACGCAACGAAAGCTTCATCTGTGCTTCAAAAGTTGGGCTCCAAATCTCAGTTCACTTTATTGATCTTTCCGCTGCCTGCAACATCCTGCTTTACACTTGCATTGCCGCTGTAATCAACATTGCCGCTGCCTGCGATGTGAATTTCGAGGTTGTTTTCTGCATGCACTTTTGCGTTACCGCTCCCTGCAACATGTATCTCTACATTTTCGCTGAGTAATTTTTCAGCATTATAATCACCCATTCCTGCAATGTTAATTTTAGAATCTTTGGTTTCGCCGGTAAGGGTAATGTTTCCGGTGCCGGCAATATGCGACTCAATTTCTGGCGTATTAACATCTAATGTAACATCGCCGGTACCCGCAATACTTATTTTAAGATGGTCGCTGCCGATGAATTTCCCTTCGCCCCTAACATTGCCGCTACCTGCAACCTCTAATTCGGCGAGTTTATCTGTAGTTACGGTAACGGTGATTTTATTATTAGAGGAGAGATTGTAATTTTCTTTGGCTTTTACTACCAGTGCCCCGTCTTTCTTTTCTGTAACAATATAAGGCAGCAGGTTTTCATCAGCTTCCACCTTAATTGATGGAGTAGTGCCCTGCACAATTACAATATCGAAACTGCCATAAGATTTTATTTTATCGGTAACTTCTGTGCTGCGCTGTTCGCTACTCATATTTCCATTTCCATGGATTGTTTTGTTAAAAATGGAATCGCAAGATGCGGTACTGATTGCTGCAACCAGGGCGAACAGGTAAATTTTTCTCATGTTGTTATTGTTTTAAAGTGGAAAATTATTAAATCTTTTGCCTGAAAAAGATTATTAGTTTATAAACGGCAAAATCCATTTTAACCCGCACATTTTAAAATTCTATTACCTTCGCTGCAAATTTTAAGGCTGGTACACAATAGACGCCTTTTTCAACATTTCTACACTATGACTGAAAAAATTTTAATCCTCGATTTCGGGAGCCAATACACACAATTAATAGCCCGTGCAGTAAGAGAAGCCAGCGTATTCTGCGAAATTATTCCTTTTCATAAATCATTTGAAATTGATGCAAACCTGAAAGGGATTATTTTAAGCGGTTCGCCTTTTAGTGTAAACGAGGAAAATGCACCAACGGTTGATATTCCTGCATTGATTCAAAAAGTTCCCGTATTGGGCGTATGTTATGGTGCACAGCTTACGGCAAAAGAGTTTGGGGGAAGGGTTGATAAATCTAATAAACGGGAATTCGGCCGCGCCAAACTTTCAAAAACGGCTGAAGATGTTTTACTGGAAAATATATTAGACGACTCCCAGATATGGATGAGCCACAGCGATTCTATAACCCAGTTACCGGAAGGCTTTGAATTACTGGCCACAACTGACAGTATCCCTATTGCTGCTTTTAAAAAAACAAACAGCCCAAAGGCTTTGTATGGATTACAGTTTCACCCGGAAGTTTACCATTCTACCGAAGGCAAAAAAATCATTAAAAATTTCCTTGTAAATATTTGTGGCTGCAAACAGGACTGGACAGCAGCTTCTTTTGTACACGAAACCGTAGAACAGTTAAAGCAGCAAATTGGTGATGCACATGTTATCATGGCGCTGAGTGGTGGTGTTGACAGTACAGTTGCTGCAACACTTATAAGTAAGGCAATTGGCAACAGGCTCCACGGAATTTTTGTTGATAACGGCGTACTGCGCAAGAACGAATTTGAACAGGTACTCAATACTTATAAGCAACTTGACCTGAATGTTACCGGCATAGATGCAAAGGGAATGTTTTATAAAGAACTTGCAGGCAAAAGCGATCCCGAAGAAAAACGTAAAATTATAGGCAGGCTTTTCATTGATGTTTTTCATGAAGAATCTTTGAAAGTTGAAGGGGTAAAATTTCTTGGGCAGGGAACTATTTATCCTGATGTTATTGAAAGTGTGAGCGTACATGGCCCATCACAAACAATAAAATCGCACCACAATGTTGGCGGGCTGCCAGATATAATGCACCTAAGCCTGGTAGAACCTTTGCGCTACCTTTTCAAAGATGAAGTAAGAAAAGTGGGTGTAGAATTGGGCATACCAGACGAAATGGTTAGCCGCCATCCCTTCCCGGGGCCGGGTTTAGCTATTCGTATATTGGGTGAAGTTTCAGAAGAAAAAGTAAAATTGCTGCAGGAAGCTGACCATATTTATATTCAGGGCTTAAAAGATAGTGGCCTTTACGATAAAGTTTGGCAGGCAGGCACTATTCTGCTGCCCGTAAAAAGTGTAGGCGTTATGGGCGACGAAAGAACCTACGAATTTACTGTGGCTTTACGTGCAGTAACTTCTGTTGATGGAATGACGGCAGACTGGGCACACCTGCCTTACGAATTTCTTGCAAATATGAGCAGCAGCATCATCAACCATGTTCGCGGTATTAACCGCGTGGTGTACGATATTAGCAGCAAGCCGCCTGCAACTATTGAATGGGAATAAAAATATTCGGGCATTAACTATAGTTGGCAAACTTATTGCCTTGAAAAAGCTGTTTAAAAATTTCAACTTATCAATTATTTTAAAGCCGTACTTTCAAAATCAAACTTAAGACGATGCCAGTGAAAACGGTTTGCCTTTATTTCTTAATGTTGTTCATCGCCATGGAATCCAGGGCACAGGCAGATTCTTCAACGCCTGTACGTATAGCTGTTCTCGCACCGCTCTATCTCGATTCTGCTTTTGATAATTTCAATTACAAGTTGGGCAATACTATTATTCCTAAATTATTTATGCCCGGCCTCGATTTCTACAATGGTGTTATGATGGCGGCCGACTCTTTAAACAAAGAAGGAGCCAACCTTGATCTATGGGTTTACGATACTAAAAAGAAAGGTCAGTCACCAGCAATGCTAGCCGAAGAAATGAAGGCAATGCATTTTTCCATGATCATTGCATCATTCTCTTCTGCATTAGAACAAAAAACTTTTTCGGCTTTCTCATTCAATAACAATATTCCAATCGTTTCAGTTACATATCCCAACGATAATTATGTAACTGCCAACCCGTTTTTTCTTATGCTCAATTCTTCTTTAAAAACGCATACAGAAAATATCTATAAATACCTGCAGAGGAATTATCCGGTGGGTAGATTTTTGTATGTAACCAGGAAAGGGGCTTTGGAAGATAAAATACAAAACATGTTTGCTGATGCCGGTAAAAAAACAGCACCACTCAAATATAAATCTGTACAGTTACCCGATGAGTTTACGGCTGAACAATTATTACCCCTCATGGACAGCAACAGCCAGAACATTATTATCTGCGGCAGCCTCGATGAAAAATTTGGCACCACTTTGCTTAAAACCCTCGACCAGGCTACTTCTTACCAAACTGTGGCAGCAGGCATGCCTACCTGGGATGGCTTAAAATCTGTGTCCGCCACATCCAACGAAAATCTTGACATTATTTATTCAACGCCTTACAATTACCAGCGCACCGATAAAACCATTGCAGCACTGATAGCATCGTATAAAACAAAGTTTAATGGCCGCCCAGGCGATATGGTTTTTAAAGGTTACGAAAGCATGTATCACTTCACCAAAATGCTGCTCAAATACAACAAAGAACTGCTCAATAATCTTTCTGATAATGACTGGAAAATTTCCGGCAATTATCTTTTTGAACCCGTAAAACTCAGCCCCGATGCACAGGTGCCCGATTATATTGAGAACAAAAAAATATTCTTCTTCCATGTACAGCAGGGCACGGTAAAATCAATTAATTAAGCCATTATAAATTTCATTTTATTTATTCTTTGTTACCCGGCAACAGAATATAAATTAAGCTTTCGTTGCGTCGCACTCTTGTACGGTTAGATTATATATTGAGCTTTACCGAAGCGAATTATAAAAAACAAATAACAGGTATATACTGATTTCCAAATAAAAACAGCACCGCAAAATTGCGGCGCTTTTTTATTTTCAATGGGCTTATTAATTGGTATTAAACTGTGCCGGCAACAGTAATGCTTGTTACATCACTCCATTCGCCAGCCTGGGCATCATCAAAACGGTAAATACAGCGGTATTTCCAAATGGCACTTGCACCTACGGCAGGTAAGGGTGCGGTATCTGTGTAATTAGGGAAGCTGTCAACAGCAAGGAACTGAAACTGGCCTGCACCCCTGTCAACATAAATATCAATGCCATCCATACCTGCTTTTTTCCATACAATTTCAGGGTGGCCACCAGCCACCAAATGCACCTGTATCATTGGTTTTGCAGCATTCATATCTGGCGCTGCCGCTTCTGTACCTTCTATTCCCATATCTTTTCCATCAGCTTCTGTATAAACCATTTTCGATTTTATAACACTTGCTATAGAAGTAACCCTTTTAAAAACACCCGGATCAACTGCCGCAGGCGCTGCACCAAAAACAGGGGCACTTGGCGGCACACCTGCCCCGCCGCTTGTAATGCCATCCCGCAGTTCAGTTTTAAACTGGGTAACTTTTTTTGCAAACTCATTAAACTGGTTTTGGTAATTAAGCCAGTAACTAAAATAAGCGCTGCCTTTTTGAGTGTCGGTAACATCTGCCGCTAAAATCTCATATTTTACTGCATAGGTGGGAAGCTTGGCTGCAAAATTCTGTAGCCAGAGTTGTTTGTCAGCATCTGCGCGTGGAATGAAATAATTCTTTGCCATGATTTTTAATTTTTAAAAGTTTAGAATAAATGTGAAAGGGTAGTTTCCTAATTGCTGGTAAAAGCCTTCGCGTTGCCCGAAGGGTCCTTCGGGTTATTGGAAGGGTTCTCCCTTTAATACGAAGAGCTGTTCCGCTTACTGGAAGGGTCCTTCGCATTGCCGGAAGGGCCCTTCGGGTTACTGGTACAGCCCTTCGCTAAGCAGGGAGAACCCTTCGGGTAACCGGAAGAAGCCTTCCGGTTACTGGTACAACTGTACGGGCTGCCGGAAGTTGTGTACCAATAAGCGGGAGGGCGGTTTTTGTACCTGCTGCAAAACTACCAATACTGTAAAGAGCTGATTTTTAATCAATTACAGCTTTGGAGGGCTGCGGTTTTTTACAGGGAGCATAAAAGGGGTTTTGAGTTGAAAAATTCGTAATGCGATTTTACGAATATATTTCTTCATAAAAAATGTGATTTTTCACAAAAAGGCATGTGATTTTTCACATAAATGGCTGTGATTTTTCACATAAACCGATGTGATTTTTCACATAAACGGATGTGATTTTTCACAGTTTGGGTATTTGCACAAGCCGGAAATACCCTGTCTTTTAAATTTTTTTTGCGGTTATACTACCTGAAAAACAAGGAAAAGATTTTACTAAAGAGAAAAGATATTTATATTTAGCAAAGCATAATAACCTCTCCGGTTGTGGAAAAAACCTGTGTGTGGTACAGCTTTGTACCTGCACAGTTTATTTAGTACCCTTAAAAAGAAATAATGATGAATGAAGTGTTTCGGATTAATGAGTTTAGGGAAAGTGGATAAGGAATTATTGGCTCACTCCTTTGCATGAAAAAAGCGACTTGCGCCGCTTTAAATGTTTTCACAACGGAATAATCCTTATTGTGATTTGCTTTCAATAAATCAAAATTAGCTTTTAAACGTCTATAAATTAATAATAATGAAAAAAAATATTTTAGGACTTGATTTGGGTACAAATAGTATTGGGTGGGCGTTGATTGAAGTTGATGAGGAAAATAAACCTATTAGAATAGTAGCCATGGGTTCAAGGATCATTCCGTTAAGTTCTGATGATAGAGATGAATTTCAGAAAGGGCAAGCCATATCAAAAAATCAAAAAAGAACAACTGCAAGAACGCAAAGAAAGGGCTACAACAGGCATCAATTAAGAAAAGACAATTTAAAGGGTTTACTCACAGAACTTAATATTCTTCCCTCAGAAGAATTATTGAATCTACCTAGTTTGGATTTATGGAAATTAAGGAGTGAAGCTACATCTTCGGAAACAAATATTTTACCTGAGCAATTGGGAAGGATTTTTTACATGCTTAATCAAAAGCGTGGCTACAAATCAGCTAGAAGTGAAGACAATCAAGATAAAAAGGACACAGATTATGTAGCTGAGGTAAAAGGACGATTTGCTAAACTCAAAGAAAGCAATCAAACCCTTGGTAAACATTTTTATGACGAATTATTAATTGCCCAACAAGAAAATAAATACTTCCGCACTAAAGAAAAAGTATATCCACGTGAGGCTTATTTGGAAGAATTTGATGCTATCATCAATACACAAAAGCAAAAACATAGTTTCTTAACAGATGAGGTTGTAGAAAAGCTTCGCAATGAAATCATATTTTACCAGCGAAGTTTAAAATCTCAGAAAGGCTTGGTTAATGTTTGTGAATTTGAAGGATTTGAAGTAACTTATCTATATAAAGAAACACAAAAAGAAAAGAAAACATTTGCTGGTCCTAAAGTAGCACCTAAAACTTCGCCGTTATATCAGCTTTGCAAAATTTGGGAAACGGTAAATAATATATCGCTAAAAGTAAAAAATCCAGATGGCAGCAAGTATAAATGGAGTGATAGAATACCAACACTTCAGGAAAAGGAACAAATTGTTAAGCACCTAAACGAAAATGCAAACCTTAGTTTCTCAGATTTATTAACTATACTGCAACTGAAAAAAGAGAATGTATATGCGAATAAGCAAATTCTAAAAGGCATACAAGGCAATATTACGCATGCTGAAATCCAAAAAAATTTAAAAGAACCCAAATACTTACAGTTCAACCTAAACATTACCCCTACTGCAAAGCCTGCTATACTGGTAGATAAAAAGACGGGAGAGATTTTAGAAGAAAAAGAAGGCTTACAGATTGATGCCAAAATAG
>JANXWM010000103.1 GCA_025351145.1 Chitinophagaceae bacterium | reverse complement strand
AAGAAAATTATTTTTTCATTGCTTTTCATGAAAGCGGGCCTGCGGGATATATTAAATTAAGAACAGCAAAACAGCCACCGGAGCATGAAGGCTTAAAGCATATTGAACTTGAACGTATTTATGCGTTAAAGCTATTCAAAGGAACAGGTTTAGGCAAACTGCTGATACAGCAATGTGTGGATACTGCAATTGAAAATAACTTTGAAGTTTTATGGCTGGGTGTTTGGAAACAGAATGAAAAAGCTATTCAGTTTTATACTAAATATGGGTTTACTATTTTTGGAGAACAGGTTTTTACGCTTGGTACAGATGATCAAAGCGACTGGCTGATGAAGAAAGAACTGGTTCATTAAAAATTTCTGTAGTAATAATATCTTTAAGCATTTGTGAAATAATATCTGCCTGTTCCATTACCATGAGATGCCCTCCTTTTTTTATAGTAAAATTACATTTCACATTTTTGTAAGGCAGCACATGATCGTGTGTACCATGAATATGAATTGTATTTGGTGGCAGTTCTATATTACTCCAATTAACGATTGCATCAATTGCCCAACGGTTAAAAACAGGATCGCTGTTTTTAATAAGCTCCTTATATATTTTTATTGAGTCCGCATTTTTCAATCCAAATAATTTTTCCATCCGCATCATCAGCCATTTGTGACCGCCCCCTGGAAAAGAATTGTGCAAAGGCAGGTATTTTGCTATTTTATAAAACCCTGGAATTTCGTTTATGGTTTTGGAACTGGAGATAAGAATAGTTTTTATTTGCGGATACTGTTTAGCAATTTCTGTAGCCAGCATTCCACCAAAAGATAAACCAATAATGAAAGCGTTATCTGGAATGAACGCTTTTTTTAATCGTAGCGCATATTGAGGAAGCGGTTCTTTTTTTTGGGGATATATCCAGTCAATAAAAATTGGTGTGCAGTAATCAAGGTTAAGAAACTGGAAAACAGTTTTATCAGCACCAAGACCGGAAAGAAAGTAAACTTCCATAAATAGTTATGTAAGTTACAAAAGTAACGCTTGTATAAATGCATAAAAAAAGCACCAAGTTTCATAATTGTACCCGCCTAAGCCTGTACTCTTACTAACCCGATGCTTTTGTGAGTCGCACTGCATCTAAATTGAAATTTTGTGACTTTTGACTTGCCTTTATCTTTTAACGGACTTCAGCTTATCTCAGTTACTCGACTTTTTTCCAGATTTCCTGCTTCCCATAATTCGCTTCTTTCTACCGAAGGTTTTTTACCTTCTTCCAGTTTCTTCCATCTTGTTAAAGGATTTCAGATTCTAAAAAATTGCTTAAACCAACTTAAGAACTTCTGCGCCTTATTGTGATATAAAGGTATATTGAGATATTACCGATTCCAAATATTTAAGCCTTTTGTTCTGCACCAGATTTACACTTTTTAATGCACATTTTTTTGCGAAAAATGCAATAACGCCCTTCGTAAAACAGAGAATCAAATCTTTTTGATTGATGCAAATATTCAAAAACATCATATTTAAACCCACTCTATGGCATGGTACTTGCCAACTTAAAAATTCTTCTCTATCTATAAAAAGCTATTTGGCTTAATAACTTATGTTTTTAATTTTTTAAATGCTAATTTATGAAGAACAAAAAAATGAGCTTCCTTTCTCTTACGGTAGTTACGGGATCATTATTCGCTTTCACAACGTTCCAGAGCGGATCCATTAAAGGCAAAATTATTCCGCCAGATGGCGCAGCTCAGGTTTGGGCAATGTCACCCTCAGACACTTTAAAAGCCACAGTTAATCAGGGAACTTTTGAACTTACCAATGCAAAAACCGGCACTTATAAAGTGTATATTGATGCCACTGAACCCTATAAAGACCTGATTAAAGAAGGTGTTCAGGTGGTAGACGGTGCTGCTGTTGATTTAGGCGACATTCCTCTTCAAAAGTAGTCGACGGAAATACACATGCAAAGCAGAATAAATGAAGCAGCAGTTAAAATAAAACTGCTGCTTTTATTTATATTTTTTCTATTCAACACTAACCAGATAATGATTTTTTTTTCCTTTTTGCACAAGCAAATATTTATTATGAAGAAGCAGGCTTTTATCAATAAGCAGCTGGGTATTCTCAACCCTTTTCCTGTTAATACTAATACCCGCATTTAAAAGCATCTTTTTTGCTTCTCCCCTGCTTGGCAAAATGCCGCTATGTGTCAAAAACGATATTACATCTATTCCACTATGTATTTTTTCAGCATCGAATTTAAACTTTATTATTCCTTCCATTTGTTCAAGATCGTCTTCACTTAAACTTTCAACTGGTACATCCTGATTTGCAAATAATTTTTTCGTCGTCTCAATAGCTATATTGTATTCTTCTTCGCCATGCACAAAAAGAGTAACTTCTTTAGCCAGCCGTTTTTGCAATAACCTGTTACCTGCCTCCTTTTCATGATCCTCAATCAACGTTTCAATTTCGGGATTAGATAAAAAAGTAAATATTTTTATCCATTTTTTTGCATCTTCATCTGCGGCATTCAACCAGAACTGGTAGAATAAATAAGAAGATGTTTTTTCTGCATCCAGCCAAATATTACCCTTTTCTGATTTTCCAAATTTGCCTCCGTCTGACTTTGTTAACAATGGGCAGGTAAAGGCAAAAGCTTCACCCCCTGCTTTCCGGCGAATAAGTTCAGTGCCTGTAGTTATGTTTCCCCATTGGTCACTACCGCCCATTTGCAATTTGCAATTATGGTTAGTATACAACCAGCAAAAATCATAGCCCTGAATTAATTGATATGTAAATTCAGTAAAACTAATTCCAGTATCGCCTTCGATCCTTTTTTTAACACTGTCTTTCGCCATCATATAATTTACAGTGATATGCTTACCCACATCGCGGATAAATGACAGGAAACTCATTTTTTTAAACCAATCATAATTATTCACCATTTCGGCTGCATTTGGTTTGGATGCATCAAAGTCAAGAAATTTCTCTAGTTGTTTTTTTACACCCTGCTGATTTTTTAGCAAGACCTCCTCACTTAATAAATTTCTTTCTTCGCTTTTACCACTTGGATCACCCACCATACCTGTGGCTCCGCCAACCAATGCGTAAGGCTTATGACCCGCTTTCTGTAAATGAACTAATAATAAAATGGGCACCAGGCTGCCTATATGCAAACTATCAGCAGTAGGATCAAAACCAATATAACCAGAAGTCATTTCTTTAAGCAATTGTTCTTCAGTACCAGGCATAATATCCTGTATAAGACCCCTCCATCGCAATTCTTCTATCAGGTTCATTTTTTAATATTTGCGCAAAAATAAGAGAATATGCAAATCCGATGACGGGATAATAGCAGGCAAAATCACTTTTATACAAAGGGAAATTTTTATTGCCCGGGCATCAATAAAAAAATCGGGCGTTCCTTGGGTCGCACACTTGGACAGCTGAAATTAAATTCAGCTATAAACAGCCTTAATTCATTTTGCGTTTCAAACTGGTAACCTGTTCCTGTAGATTGTTTACCAAGCCTGCTAATTGATTTACATCCCAGCGCTGCTGCATATTTGCTTTAGTAATTACCATTTGAGCTTTCCACAATTCAATCACTTCATCGGTACTTACATTGTATGGAGAATATTGCGGATTATCACTTACTAAAGTTATTTTATTTTTTAAGCGATTATTTTTCATTACCCGTTTATATACAATGCCTTCACTTTTTGAAATAACGATATAAGTATTATTGGCTTTTACATCTTCAACATCCTCTACCCTTTCGCCAACAATTACACTGCCACTGGGTGTTGGCATCATACTATCGCCAACAATTTCAAAAGCGCGGTAATTACCGGGTGCAAGCATTGGCAACGTAAATGTATTTAGTTCGTCAATAAAATCAGGATCTGCATAACCAGCCAGATAACCGGCAGCCGCTTTTACAGGTACAAACTGAATAAGCTGTACATCTGCAGCCATTTTCATCTGGCGGCGTTTTTCAAGGTAATTACCTCCTGTTTTAGCAGAAGAAAGATCTTTAAGCAGCAGCTCATCAAGCGTTAATTTAAAGATACTACATAGATTTTCGAGTATATCTAAACGCGGTTCAGCTCTTTCTTCTTCATAGGCACCAATGAGTGAACGCTTAATTTTAAGCTTATTGGCGAATTCTTCTTGTGTCCATCCGCGAAGTTTGCGGAGGTAACGTAGATTTTTTCCAGCATAACTCATAGCTAATACATTTAGCGCAAGTTACTAATTATTTTAGCTCATCGCAAAATATTTTTTTACTGGAGTCCTTTGTTTATTGTGTTTCAAAAAAGATGTGTTGGACTTTTTATTTTGCTAATACATATGTGGGATAATATGTTGCTCAAAAATTGCTCAGTTTTATCCTACATTGTTTGCTTCTTCTGGTTATATAGTACAAGAGTGCGACGCAAGTAAAGCTAAATATTTAACGAAATGCCTGGTACAAAACAGGAATGCCTTTTCTCAAAACCTGAGAAGCTTGCAGGGAAAATAAAATTTATAACGTAATTTGTAAGGATATTAAACATCTTTATTCCTTATAATTGCTTTTTGGGCAATAAAATTGTTTTTATTGATGTTAATTTCCTTTAAGGCAAGATGTTTGCTATGAGACGTACCACTGAAATATTTATACGCTGACCATTGACCAGAATGCATAACTTTTATAAAACCCTTTCGCTGCCTATATGTCTTTTGTTGTGCTTTTCTATTAAAGCGCAGCTAAAAGCCGACTTTTCTGTAACATCCAGCAGTGGATGTACACCACAATTTATCCGTTTCAATGATTCATCCACTGGAAACCCAACATCATGGAAATGGGATTTAGGAAACGGGACCAAATCAACAAGACAGAACCCAAGCACTATTTATATTACTCCGGGTGTGTATACTGTAAAATTAATTGTGCGTAATTCAACGGAGATAGATTCCATTGTTAAAGAAAACCTGATTACGATTTATGCAAAACCAGATATTAAATTTACGGCAAGCCCTTCTTCCGGCTGTCCGCCTCTTGATGTGAAATTTGGCAATCAAACGGTGGCTGGGTCTGGCAGTATTACAGAACAGGTATGGGATTTTGGAGACGGACAAATATCAACAGATTTTTCTCCTAAACACATATACGCAAATTCTGGCAATTATAGTATAACCTTAACCGCTGAAAATAGTTTTGGTTGCAGGCAAACATTAACCAAAGACAGCTTGATAGATGCTTATAAGGCTGTTACTGCAGATTTTGATTATACCTATTCAAACGCCTGTCAGCCACCGGCATTAGTAAAATTTAATAATCTTACTGCTGCCGCAGATTCCTTAACCTTCGAATGGGATTTTGGTGATGGTAGTCAGATTTCAGGTGAAAAAAACCCTCAACATACTTACACAAATACAGGAATTTACCAGGTAGTGCTTTCAGCAAAAACATTACAAGGATGTACGGGTATTATTACTAAGAGTATTTCGATTGGCATAGTAACACCAGATTTTTTATTGCCTGAAAAAGGCTGTATCAACACACCTTCGGCTTTTATTAACATCTCTTCGCCGATTCCAATATCCGCATCATGGTCGTTTGGAGATGGACTAACATCAACCGGTGTTGATGCGGTGCATACTTATACGAGTGCCGGCACTTACAATATAAAAATGACCGCGGATTTTGGAAACTGTTCTTCCAGTATCAACAAAACAATTATCATCATTGATAAAACTACGCCATCATTTACGACCTCCGGCAGTCTTGTATCCTGCATGGTCCCTAATATTATTCATTTCAACAATACCTCTTCGGGTGCAGTAAACTATAAGTGGTTCTTTGGAGACGGTGATTCATCTTTAGAAAATAACCCGATACATACTTATTTAAACCCGGGCTATTTTACCGTAACCATGATTGCCTTTAATAACAATGGTTGCAGCGATACACTTATTAGTAATAATTTGATTAAAATTGGAGTGCCCAAAATATTAGAGATTCAAAACTTTCCTTTTCAGGGCTGTTTATTGCAAAGCATAAACCCTAAAGCTATAATTGAATCTCCTGAACCAATTACATCTTATTTGTGGGATTTTGGTGATGGTTCAACTTCCACAGATTCACTTCCTGTATATCAATATATCAATCCAGGGAATTATAATGTTACGCTAATTGTTACTACAATATCAGGATGCAGTGATACACTAACAGTTGCAGGCGCGGTAAAAGCCGGCAATTTGCCAACACCTGCGTTTACTGCTAACCCGTTAACTGCCTGCTATTCCACGCCCATACAATTTACAGATAAGTCCACTGCCAATATTGATACATGGGTATGGGACTTTGGGGACGGGACAATATCCTATACCCAAAATCCTCAACACGTATTTATTGATACAGGTTATTTCAGTGTAACACTTACTGTAACCAGCAATGGTTGTCAAAATGCTTTAACCATTCCAAACTATATTCACATTGATCCACCTATTTCAGACTTTACAGCAACAATCACCTGTACTGATAAATTTACGCGAAATTTTAAAGATGAATCTAAGGGGGCGCAAACATGGGCCTGGGATTTTGGAGATGGACAAACTTCAACTGCACAAAATGCGGCTCATACTTACGCTGATACCGGCAAATATTTAGTTAAACTCACCATTACAAATAGTACATGTACTAACCTCAGTTCACAAACAATAAATATAATAAACCAGCACCCTTCTTTCAGCTACAGCCCTGTTTCTGATGTTTGTAAATACACGCCCATCAATTTTAATGCAACAGGGTATGCTCCTGTTTTGATTAAATCATTATCATGGAATTTTGGTGATGACAGTATTACAGTAACGCAAGATTCGCTGATAACGCATAGCTATTTAAGGGCCGGAACATTTTCCCCATATTTGGTTGCTACAGATTTAAATGGCTGTAATGATACAACTGCAAATAACCTGGCCGGTATCAGGATATTCGGCCCCTCAGCAAAATTCAGTAATCCCGAAGGAACCTGTTTAAATAGAAACATCGTTTTTACCGATCAATCTGCAGGAGATGGTATTCATCCAATAACCCAATGGATATGGAGCTATGGCGACAATACAGCAAAAGATACACTTACAGGTGCTCCATTTAGTCATCAGTACGATACTACCGGCACCTTCAATGTAAAGCTTGAATTGTATGATAATTATGGATGCAAAGATTCAATTATAAAAAATAATGCAGTTGTTATTACAAAGCCAATCGCAAACTTCTCGCTTTCAGATTCTCTGCGCTGTACTACTTCAGGAATAACTTTTTTAAACGGCTCTGCAGGCCTTTCCTTAAAATCATTATGGAATTTTGGTGATGGTACAACATCTGCTGCTTCATCACCTTTTCATACATATCAGCAGCAGGGCCTGTACACAGTAAAGCTCAATATCACTGACAAGTTTGGATGCACTGACAGCATAACCAAAATTGATATTGCCACTATTTCTGATCCGCAATCCTCATTTATTTTAACTGATACATTTGGTCTCTGTCCACCACTTTTAATTCAGCCCATTAATACTTCTCAAAACTATAGTGAACTTACATGGTATTTTGATGACGGCGCTACATCAGATTCAGTAAATCCAATACATTATTACAATACTGCAGGAGAATACAAAGTGAGATTGGTTGTAAAGGGTTTTGGCGAATGTTATGATACTTCCAGTGCAAAAGTTATACTTAAAGGTCCTTCCGGCTCATTCAGCTACCTGCCAACAGCTGCATGCAGTCCCTCACCTGTAACTTTTACAGCATCTACGAAAAATACAGTGCGTTATATCTGGGATTTTAATAACGGCGATATAAAAAACACAAAAGATTCAATAGTAACCTATACCTATTTTGATTCCGGCCTCTATTTGCCAAAACTTATTTTAATTGATGCAGCGGGTTGCGCGGTTAATATTACAAACAACGATTCTATTGCAATTATACAGCCAACAGCTTTCATGAAAATTCTTCAGCAAACTGCATGCGATTCTGCTCTTGTATCATTTAACGATTCTTCCATTGCTGGGCATGATTTTATCAGCGCTTATCAATGGAACTTTGGTGATGATGTAACTTCCTCCGCAAAAAACCCAACTCACTATTACAGGGATTCTGGAATGTACACAGTATCACTAATAGTAACAACAAGTCTCGGATGCAAAGACACTGTTCAAACACCTGCAAATATCCAGGTTCATAAAAGCCCGATATTAAATATATCTGCGCTTGATTCTTCCTGCATATCTCTTCCGGTTAATTTTTCAGCGCTGCAGCCTGGAACTATTGGACCTTTAAACTGGTTTTGGAATTTTGGAGACGGCTCTTCCCCAAACAATGAACAATCTCCATCGCACACATACAATACTGTCGGCAGCTTCAATGTAAATGTAAGCGCTACCAATCAGTTTGGATGTTCTGACACTTCAATAAAATCAATTCAGGTTATTCAGCCCTATGTAAATGCCGGCACAGATTCATTCGTTTGTCTTCAAAATTCTATTGTGTTGCAGGCAACAGGTTCTGTGAATTACACATGGCTAAATACCGGCAATTCTCTAAGTTGTAAAAATTGTGCAAACCCAATTGCACAACCTATTACCTCGACAATTTATTACGTACAGGGTATAGATAACGCCGGTTGCGTTGCCACAGATTCTGTTTTTATTGAAGTAAAACAACCCGCAGAATTAGTTGTTTCTCCACTTGATACTTTGTGCGCAGGTGGTTCAATTAAACTGTCAGCTTCCGGGGCTGAAATATATAAGTGGAGCCCTTCCTCAGGTTTAAGTAACAGCGATATTCCAAACCCTGTTGCTTCACCAAATACCAGTACTACTTATACATTGGTGGGCACCGACGATAAGGCTTGCTTTACTGATACAGCTTCCATATTTGTTCACGTTTTCCCTATCCCAACATTTGATATAATTGATACATCCGCTACGCTTAGCCTCGGTTCAACCTACGCTATTAAAACAATAAATTCCGCAGATGTGGTGCGCTGGCAATGGAGCCCGCCGGTATGGATTACCTGCAACAACTGCGCAGAACCTGTAACACAGCCAAAAGCCGACATAACTTACATAGCCCAGGCATACAACGCCGGCAACTGCACTGCAACAGATAAAATATCTATCACAACGCTTTGCAATGGCACAAACATATTTGTACCCAATACTTTCTCACCAAATAACGACGGGATTAATGATTGGTTTTATCCCAGAGGCAAAGGCGATATCACCGTTCGTTCGTTCAGGATTTTTAACCGGCTTGGCAAGGTTGTTTTTGATAAAGGCAACAGCGGCGTAAACACAGAAAGCGATGGCTGGAACGGCAATGTAGCCGGCACCGCCGCCCCTGCCGATGTATATGTGTATGTAATAGAAATCGTATGCGCCAATTACCAAATACTCACTGTAAAAGGCAATATCTCTTTATTAAGATAAACTGGTTCTCATTTTTAATCAACCGAATATTTTAAAAGTTTTTTGATACCAGCTAAAGGCCATATAGCAGCATCCTTGCGTCGCAATCCTTTCATCTTTCGGATTATATATGGAGCTTAGGCTCCTGTGCTAAATGCTCAATAATCGCGGGCTGTTGAAAGCTCCTGAATGTTATGCAGCACAAGTGTGCGACGCAAGGAACGATCAGTAAAGAACTTATGTTTGGTTCATAAATGTATTATTCAACTCTTCAACATGTCAACCACTCAACTTCTCCCTCAACATATCTTTAACCCCACCAAACCATTCATCTTTTAAAATACTCAGCACAATGGAATCCCTGCGGCCACCGCCACGTTTGGGCATATTGCCACGCAGCACGCCGTCAACTTTGCAGCCAATACTTTTCATGGCGGCAATGCTTCTTTCGTTGGTATTATCTGCACGAAATTCTACACGCAGCATACCAATATTTTCAAAAGCAAAAGACAATAGCAAATATTTGCAATGCTTATTCAATCCCGTTCCCTGGAATTTTTTACCATACCAGGTATAACCCAACTGCAGTGTTTCGTATGCAAGATTAATATCGTAAAAACGGGTGCTGCCTGCGTACTCTTTGCTGCGTTTATCAAAAACAATAAATGCATATTCTTTGCCTTCGGCTCTTGCCTCTAATGCAATCTGCATATAGTTTTTAAGCCCCTCTTCGCCTGCAGCAGTTACCAATGAGTAATGCCATGTATCGGGCTCGTTGATAGAAAAAGGCAACAGGTTTTTAAAGTCATCCAGCTGTAATGAGCGCAGTAAAACCACATCATCTTCCAGTATATAATCATCAGCACAATTAAACAGGCTCATTGTTTTTTATTTAATGATTGCAAAGAAATTGTAATTATCCATTGAATGATTTTTTAAATAGAAAATTTCTAAATATTCGTTCGCCCATGCGCCTAAGCCAAGAGTAAAAGAAAAAAACCGGATATTGCAACAAAAATTACCATAACTAAATTATAACCTATGTGTGGAATTGTTGGATATACCGGTCATCGCCAGGCTTACCCTGTAATACTAAAAGGCCTTAAACGCTTAGAATACCGTGGTTACGATAGTGCAGGTATTGCCCTGGTAAATGATCATGGTTTAAAAGTATTTAAGAAGAAAGGCAAAGTGGCCAACCTGGAAGAATCTGTTATTGGCGAAAACCTGGAAGCTCACATGGGTATTGGCCATACACGCTGGGCTACACACGGCGAACCAAGCGACCGCAATGCTCACCCGCATGTATCGCAAAATGGCTCCTTCGCCATGATACATAACGGCATCATTGAAAACTATGCACCAATAAAAAAAGAGTTGATTGCAAAAGGCTACGAATTTAAAAGCGATACAGATACCGAAGTGCTCCTCAATTTTATTGAAGACATAAAAACAAACAATAACTGCTCTCTTGAAGAAGCATTGCGCATTGCACTGCGCCGTGTGGTGGGTGCATATTGTATTTTACTCGTTGATAAAGATGATCCCGAAACAATTATTGCCGCACGTAAAGGAAGCCCGTTGGTAATTGGCATTGGCAAAGGCGAACATTTTCTTGCAAGTGATGCATCGCCTATTGTTGAGTATACAAAAGAAGTGGTGTATGTAAACG
>JANXWM010000014.1 GCA_025351145.1 Chitinophagaceae bacterium | reverse complement strand
CCTGTTTATAAAGCGCCAACACTTCTTTCAAAATGCTGTCAATTTTTTTGATTGGGATATCTTCTGCCGGATCAATTAAAAATATTTTCATTCTTGCACGTTTTTCAATGATCAGGTCCTGGTGATGAATGCGGCTGCCTTCCACAATTCCAAGGTATGGCTTATGGTATTTTTTATGCACCCATAAATAGCAAAACATTTTTCCCTTACAGCAGTAAAACGGCATACCATACTTCCAGGTTTCTGTTATGTTTGGTGACTGTTTTAGTATATGCTCCCTCAAAAATTGCAAACAACTTTTTACCGGTTCATCCTGCTGTAGAAAATAGTTGTTTATGGGGCTAAGCATATTTTCATTTTATGGATATAAAAATATTGATTTCCAAATTAAAGTTTCCCGTTTGTAAAAGCAATGCACTAAACCTTACAGGTTTTTGTTTTATCTGCGCCCAGTTAAAAACTTAATAAACTATCCGGGAGTATCAGTATAAACGCAGACAATAACACCAGATTATGTTACCGGCTACCGGGAATGTTTTGTACATGCCAGTGAAAAAAGAAATACCAGCATAAGTACCGGAAACTTATATAGCTTTATAGGGAGCATTGGATAATGATTACAGGTAAGTGTAAACTTAAAGGCTGCCATTCTTTTTATATTCTCAAATATCTCTTTAAAACTCCTTTTTGTGGGAATAAATGACTCATGTTTGGTGAAGATGAACAGTACCATTGAATTCACTTTTACTGCGAAACAGATGAAGATACATGTAGTTTTTTTTGCATCTGCTGCATACTGCAATGAAATTTTAGTTGTGTTATGATAGTCCCGGCAAAGCCCTGGGCACACTTTTACTTTCATATAATGACTGAACTTTTTTGAACTGCGAAGACAGGAAGCCACAAGCCCCAAAATGAACAAAGCGTACAAGAGTGCGACGCAACGGATGCTTCATCGTTATTCAACAGCCCGGCCCATAAAAGAGCTTACTTTTTTTGTAACCGTAAATACTGTTTAATAACTTTTAAAACTTGCCTTATGAATTGCAAATCTGCATTTAAATTAAAAAGTATCACCGTACCAGCAATACTGGTTTTCACATTCCTGTCAACGCTAACAAAAGCGCAGGATATTTTAGCAGGATTAACTTCCAATGGGGGAACCGAAGGCAGGGGAACTGCTTTTTCTATTAAAACAAACGGAACCAATTTCTCGATTATAAAAGCTTTTGCTGACTGGGGTAAAAATCCCTGGGGCGATTTACTAAATGGCGGTGATGGCTTTTATTATGGGCTGACAAGCGTTGGCGGAACTTATGGCTATGGCACTATTTTTAAGATCACCCCTACAGGCGTTATAACCATTATGCACCAATTAAATTATGCAACAGATGGCGCCAATCCTTATGGAGAATTAATAAAGGGCACCGATGGAAACTTTTATGGATGTACCAGTGCTGGAGGCACCAACGGTTATGGTACTATTTTTAAAATTACACCTACCGGAACTTTTACTATTGTAAGATATTTACTAAGTGCAGATGGTACAAATCCGAGAGGGCATCTTGTAATAGGAATTGATGGTAATTTTTATGGGTGCACTTACGCCGGTGGCGCAAATGGTTATGGCACTATTTTTAAAATGACGCCAACAGGTACTTTAACTGTTCTGCACTCATTGAGCAGTGCTGCTGATGGCGCTAATTGTTATGGCAGCTTAGTTAAAGGAACTGATAACAACTTTTACGGAATTACCAATGGCGGAGGAACTTCTGGCAATGGAACTATTTTTACAGTAACGCCTGCCGGTGTTTATACAGTCTTGCATCACATGGTTCAGGCCACTGACGGCACTCATTCTCAAAGCGACCTGATACAAGCTACCGATGGAAATTTTTATGGTATGGCCAATGCTGGTGGTGCAAATTTTGGCGGCACCATTTTTAAAATTACCTCATCCGGTACTTTTACAGTATTGAGAAATTTGAGTGCTGCCACTGACGGTCAAGGCCCTTATGGCAGTTTGCTGCAGGGAACGGATGGAAATTTTTACGGTATGACTGCTTCAAGTGGAGCCAATAGCGGCGGTACTATTTTTAAGATAACACTAGCAGGGGCATTTACTGTATTGCACGCGCTTCAAACAACTACAGAGGGAGGTAGTGCAAGGGGTAGCCTTGTAACAGGAACTGATGGTAATTATTATGGCATGACCTATACCGGCGGGATTAATTTCTCTGGTACACTTTTTAAAATTACCCCTTCAGGGGCTTTTACTTTACTGAGCCAGTTTAATGGCGCAGCCCAGGGCAATGCGCCTTATGAAACACTGCTTAAAGGAAAGGATAGTGCGTATTACGGAACTGCAAGCAGCGGAGGTGCTTATAATTACGGAACTATTTTCAAAATATGCGGAGGCATAGTTACCATTCTGCATTCATTTAACAGCAGCGTTGATGGTGCTGCACCTAAAGGCAGTTTAATACAAGCCACTGATAATAATTTATATGGCACAACTACTACAGGAGGATCGAGTGGAAGCGGCACGATATTTAAAATAACTTCAGGAGGTGTTTTTACTGTTTTAAAAAATCTTTCTTCAACAGCCGATGGATACAATCCGCAAGGCAGTTTGTTACAGGCAAGCGATGGTAATTTTTATGGAATGAACAGTGGGGGTGGAACCGGCGGTGCGGGTACTATTTTTAAGATAACACCTGCGGGGGTTTATACTGTTCTGCGGCATTTGACTGGCACTACCGATGGCTCCAATCCTGAAGGGAATTTGGTACAGGGAATTGACAGTGGTTTTTATGGGATGACCTATTCAAGTGCACGTATTTTTAAGATCACCACTGCGGGAGTTTTTACTGTATTGCATACGTTGGTTTCGGCCACCGAAGGCAGCTATCCTGCAGGTAGTTTAATGTTTGGTACCGATGGTAAATTGTATGGCACTGCAAGTGGTGGAGGCACCAATAATGCCGGCACTATTTTTAAAGTCACCACTGCAGGTACTTTAACCGTAATGCGGCAGTTAACTGCAACAACTGATGGAAGTGTTCCAAAAGGAAATCTTATACAGGCAAGTGATGGAAATTTCTATGGCACTACAAGTACAGGAGGAACCAATAATATGGGTACACTTTTTAAAATCACTGCCGGTGGTACTTATACTGTATTAAGGCATTTCAACATGGCAACAGATGGTGGTAACCCCTATGGCAGTTTAGTTATTGCACCGGTAAATAACCTGGTTGCAAATGCACAGAGTATTACAACGAATGAAGACACCGAAAAAACGCTTACACTTTCAGGTTCAGGCGGGTCGCCACTCACATATACCGTTATTACAAAACCAAAACATGGCAGCGTAACAGGCGGTACTGCTGCTAACCGAACTTATACACCAAAATTAAATTATTCCGGTAGCGACCTGTTTACGTTTACTGCTAATCTTGGCTGTATTTCTTCGCTTCCTGCAACGGTTAGTATTACTGTTACACCAATTAATGATACACCTGTATTAGCTTCTATTGGCAACAAGACAGTTGTAAAAAATACCTTACTAACTTTTACAGCTACCGCCAGTGATGTTGACGCCGGGCAAACCCGCACTTTCTCTTTAATAGGTGCGCCAGCAGGAACGGCTATTAATGCTGCTTCCGGCGTGTTTACATGGACGCCAACTGCAACAGGTAATTATGTTTTCAAAGTAAGGGTAACCGATAACGGCGTACCTGTATTATTTGATGAAGAGCAAATAACTGTAACCGTTACAGCTACCTTTGCAATGGATGCTGCAGCAAACAATGAAGCGCTAATAGCAAAAACGATTGATGCTGCTATTTATCCAAATCCAGCAGTAAATAAATTGATTGTAACGCTTAATATGCCCGCCGGAAAAGCAAGCGCAACCATTACAGATTTAACAGGCAGGGTACTTATGCAATACCAGGTAAAAGCAAAAGATAAAGACAGGTTAGAAATTGATGTTGCACAATTAAAAAGCGGCACTTATTTTCTGCAGCTACAAACAAAAGAGGGAAATAAAACTTTAAAGTTTATAAAACTGTAGCCGGTATTAACTATTAAATACAATTGATAAAAACCTATACAAGCCAACAATTGTACAGGTTTTTTATATTAATATTTTATGGGCCGGGCTTTAATGTTTCATGGCATCCCGGTTGCGTCGCACTCTTGTACTGCAGCAATACAAGCATCTTTTACCGAAGCGTAAAAGCCGCTTATAATTAATCAACCTGTTTATAAAGCGCCAACACTTCTTTCAAAATGCTGTCAATTTTTTTGATTGGGATATCTTCTGCCGGATCAATTAAAAATATTTTCATTCTTGCACGTTTTTCAATGATCAGGTCCGGGTGATGAATGCGGCTGCCTTCCACAATTCCAAGATATGGCTTATGGTATTTTTTATGCACCCATAAATAGCAAAGCATTTTTCCATTGCAGCAGTAAAAAGGCATGCCGTACTTCCATGATTCTGTTATGTTTGGGGACTGCTTTAGTATATGCTCCCTCAAAAATTGCAAACAACTTTTTACCGGCTCATCTTGCTGTAGAAAATAGTTGTTTATGGGGCTAAGCATATTTTCATTTTATGGCTATAAAAATATTGATTTCTGCACTATCTGCATTTTGGACTTTTGTTCCATATACTTCAAAGTTTTCTGTGTAAGCCCCTGGTATTTCAGTGTTCCTGATTTTGTCCTTTCATCAAAAACAATTTTATCTGCATCCCTTTCTTAGGCAGTAAATATTAAATAGCCACCGCCAATAATTGATTTTCCCGTAAACCCTTCAGTATTCTAAAAGTTGTAAACCCTCCTGCTTGCAAAATCCACACCGTTAAAACACGGTATAAAAAAGCGTGACTTCACGGTATAAAAAAATATTTCAAACTGTAATTTAGTAGTGTAAATAATCACAAACCCGAAAGCCGAAAAGGGAATAAAAGAGTAGGCAAAATTTAAATTTTTTTATGAAACCGATAAAACTTATTGTGGCTTTTACAGTGCTAATAAGCATAGGAAAAAATGCTTTTGCCCAAAATATCCCAATACCTACTTACAGACCCATTCCCAAAAGTGCAATTACAAAAACCGGCAAGGCACTTGATACTATTGAAACCATTTTATATAAGAATAATACTTACAATAAAATGACCCTAATTAATAATTTGAATTTTTTTGATGTATTTGCTAACGAGCAAAAATATGATTCAGCCAAAATAGTGGCCAGTAAAACCCTGGACGATTATTCCACCTTAAAAAACAGGAAACAACAATTAACTGGATTAATTAGTTCATTGAAAAAAACCAAGGTTAGTGATTCCGCAATGCTGGCAACCCTGAATGAAAGAATAACTGATTTGAAAACTTACAACACGTATGAATTCCTTACTTCGGAAAAACCATCCAAGCCTTTCAGGATAACTTATCTGAGGCAATACAATTTAGATTCGTTTAATGCGTGGCTTTACAATCAAAGTAATGTGGATGTGTTTCAAAGCGCCGCGATTCAAAATTTTGCAAATTCAAAAGCATTAATAAGTACTGAATTAGCAAGCTTTTTATTTGGCCCCGTGCGAATGGGTGTTGGAGGAAGTTTTACTACAAAAGGAGATACAACACAGGATGAAGCGGTTAAAACAAGCCTGCAAAAAATGCTTACAAGCGGCGGTACTGTAAACCTTAATTTCCTGCTTCCTTTGTTTCTTGCCAGGACGAGGCACGACCATGCGCATTTTAGTATTTTTGCCGCGTTTAATAACAGCATCAATCCCGGAATAGACAGTACAGGCAAAGCTGATGCTTCAAAAGAAGTTTGGTACACAAATCAATCTGGTGTTAATATTCATGCTGATTTTGGCAGTAGTGATAATAAAGCAAGAATATCTTTGGATTTCCCCTTTTATTATTCATGGGGCAGCCAAAACTCTTATCAGCAATTATCTATTACAGATTTTTCAGTTTTAAAAATGCAAATAGGTGTTGTAATAGGTGACCTTATAAACTTACATGTATCTGGCCCTTTGTTGAGCAGTTCCAAAACAATTAAGAAAATTCCTTTTGGCGTGTCTTTGCAATTTTCTCCTTCTCAGGTTGCGCAATCTGTTAAAAAGCAATAATAAAAACTATAAAATCATTTGGTTTAAAAAAGTATTCCCCAGTATTATGTTTTGTGCAGCAGCTATCTTTTATCTACGCTTCTATACAACTCTAAGCAGCGGCAGCTTTTAGTTCAATGAGTTTACGTTCATAGAAAGCTATTTTGGCAGTTCTTTGCTTTTCCTGGTACGCCTTTAAATCCAGCGGGGTAAATATTTTCTTTTGGGTAACC
>JANXWM010000012.1 GCA_025351145.1 Chitinophagaceae bacterium | reverse complement strand
GGTTACCCAAAAGAAAATATTTACCCCGCTGGATTTAAAGGCGTACCAGGAAAAGCAAAGAACTGCCAAAATAGCTTTCTATGAACGTAAACTCATTGAACTAAAATCTGCCGCTGCTTAGAGTTGTATAGAAGCGTAGATAATACCGCAGAGACTGAGAGGCGCAAAGAGAATAATTTGTACTCTGCGGCTTTGCGTGTGTGCGGTTTTGTATTTGTTCAGAATAGTTCTGAACGTACAAGAGTGCGACGCAAGGAACGATCAATAAAGATTCTTTAGTTCGGTACAAAAAGTTAAGACTTACGCAACAGAGAGTTTTGATTTTTTAATCCGCTGTACCATACTCATCAACAGGCCAATTACCATAATGATGACGCCAATCCAAACAACACCGATCCAGGGGAACTGGTACACCTTCAACGTCATTAAATCGTTTAGGTTCTGGGTTTCTTTTATGCCTATTTGCATGGCTCCGGTTGTTTCATCTGTTATTTTATTGAAACGCAGGATAAGGCTTTGGGCAATAACAGTATCGGGTAAATTCCTGATGGTACTGTCTTTCATATTAATGGCGAACCCGGGTTGCACAGGATACTTTCTGCCGTCCTTTGCAATCACAGTCATATCGAGTATTACAGGGGTTTCACCGGCGTTTACAGGGTGTTTAAAATTCTCCGGATTAATCTGCACTTTATTCAAAATGATGATACCGTTTGAATAATAGGTGCTGTCACCGGCTTTTATAAAAGCAGCCCGGAAAGAAGCAGTGTCGTCCTTTGCTGCCATCCCGCTCCAGGTGGTAACATAAGCAAAAATGTCCCTGTCTAAGTAGTGCTTTTTATCCGGATTAGCCGAAAAGCCTTCCTGGCCTTTATTGTTTTGCAATACATCGGGGTAGAGATAGAAATTATTAATCCCGTCTTTACTTTCAAATTTTAGTTCGAAATATTTCTTGCGGTCGAAATCATTTGCAGTATCGCGTAAATAGGTAACATCATATTTACCCATATCTGTTTTTATTCCCTTGAACAACGTAATGTTTTCTGCAGGGTCCTGGTCTTTTGTTTTTTGAAATAAATTAATACCTGTTGTGTTTTCACTCAGCACTTCTTTTTTGCTTGAAGATATAAGCACCCCAAAAAGAAAAAGCGCAAAACCTATATGTGCAACAGATGGGCCGGCAACTTTTAGTTTGCCTTTTAAAACTATCCATACATACGATGCATTTGCAACAATACCATAAACTGATGCAAATATGGCAACATGGATAGCAACAAGATAACCTATGCCTTTCTCAGTATAATCAATATTTCCAAAAGCGCTTATTAAACCACTACAGACAACAGCGATAAGGGTTGGAAGCCATATTTTTTTAATGAAATAACCTTTGGGTGTGTCTTTATATTTAAGGTATTGCGTAACCGCCGTAAGTATACCAATAATGATTGCAATAAAAATCTGTACCTGGTTGTGTGCAAACTTTGGATCTTCCGGCGGAGCAATATTGGTTTCAAAAATTTTATTGAAAACAGGAGTAGATGTTTTGGCAATAATAATAATAGCGGAAAGAAATAAAACCAGCGAACCAATGAACATCCAGAACTCACGACTGTAAGAACTTTCTTCTTTTCTTATGGTGGGTATTGATTTTCTTCTTACGAAAAACAAGATCAATACAGGTACAAAAAATACAAGGAAAAATAAGACCAACTGCGTAGTCATATCTGCGCCTGTAAAAGCATGTACCGAAGTATCACCCAAAATGCCGCTCCTTGTAAGAAAAGTAGAATACAGCACCATGGAGAATGAAAATATGTAGAAGATATAAGTGCTTTTTAAAGAATAACCTGTACTCTTATAAATCAGGTTCATGTGCAAACCAGCAATTAAAATAAGCCAGGGAACCAGGGAAGCATTTTCAACAGGGTCCCATGCCCAGTAGCCTCCAAAGCTTAAACTTTCATAAGCCCACGCAGCACCCATCATAATTCCTGTGCCCAGTACAGCCCCGGAAAAACAAGCCCATGAAATGGCTGGCTTGGTCCAGCTATGATCCTTGTTTAAAAGGCCTGCATAAGCAAACCCAAAAGGAATAATAGTTGAGGCAAACCCAAGAAATAATACCGGAGGGTGTATCACCATCCAGTAGTTTTGAAGAAGGCTGTTAAGATCATTACCCTCTTTTATTCTTGGGAAACTTAAATAATCCGGATTTGCAAAAAGTGGCATATTGCCCATTTGATCCCTGAACAGGATGAATGGGTTACTGCCAACCTTTGTATCGAAGAAATAAATACCAACCAGCATGGTAGCGATGCAGAATTGTGCAAAACTGATTACGGTCAATACAGGAGCTTCCCACTTTTTCACACGCCATGTAAACACCCAACCAAGCACACAATGCCAAAAACTCCAAAGCATAAAACTCCCCTCCTGCCCTTCCCAAAAACTTGCAAGCAAATACTGCTGTTGCAACGAACGTGAAGAATGGTCCCATGCATAATAGTATTCATGGTAATGATTGGAGATAAGAAAATAAAGAATTAAGAAAATACTTAGTACAGAAATGGTTTCTGTTAAAAAAGCCATTCTTGCCAAACGCAGCCAGCTTTGTTTTTCATCGGGCAGGGCAGTTTTATTTGCTTTAAAATAAGCAATGGTGGCAACCAGTGAAGCAACCAGTGAAAGAACAGCAAAAAAATGGCCTAACTGGCCCGGCAATAAATGTTCTCCAATATAATTCATTAGGGATTTAACTTTTTTCTTACGTCACTTAAGATTTGGCTGAGTCAATATATTCATAAGAGGCATTCAGGTTTTTCTGGGTTGCATTCTTATCGTCTTTATATTTCGAAGGGCATTTTAACAATATATCCTTGCATTCAAATTCATTATTCTGTACACTGCCTTTCAATACAATTCTTTCACTTTTTTCCATATCAGTTGGTTTTGCATTGTGATAAACCACTTTTATAGAATTGCCCAATGTATCAAGGGCTGTAAAACTAAGGTAATTGGGATTTTTTACGGGATCATATTCCATAGGTTGAGATTTATCTACCCTGGCAACAAGGGTAACAGCCTTGCCTGGTTTTTGCCTGGCAACAGCAATTGTATCATAAGTTGTTACATCGCCCATAAAACTAATGAGCACTGCAATTGCAACCGCAATCAGTACCAGGGCAACAATATGCATCTTCTTCATTAATATAGATTTGATGCAAAGGTAATCGAAAAAGCATTTTTAAATTATGCGTTTAATCATCTGTGCGCTAAATATTTAAAAATGTTAAATGAATTAGTTAAAACCTTTGTCAAACCAGCATTTTTATATGTTGAACCGGCAATTCATATGCATCGTCCCCTGTTATGAATTTGCTGCTTCGTCACGCAAATTCCTCACTTGTACGTTCAGTTCAGGCATGAGCAGCATGAACACCTAAATCGCTAATTATCCCCAATTAAAAAAATGTTATATTAATGCATCAGCTCAAATCAGCATTAGGTATTACATTTGCCGCCGTACACCGGTAACACACATGTTTACCTGCATGCCAACAAATTTATTTATTCTAAAAAACCCATTATGAAAGTTAAACAACTGGTATTACTTAGTTCAATGGCAGTAACATTATTTTCCTGCGTAAGCACAAAAAAATTTAAAGATGCAGAGTCTAAAAATGCTGAGCTTACAACTAAATACTCTACACTTCTTGGTGAATACAATGACTGTCAAAAACAAAAAACAGACATCTCTGCACAAAAAACTACTGCTGACAATGACAACAGTTACCTCAAAAACCAGGTTGCTGATCTTCAAAAACAAAATGACTACCTTAAACAGAACAGCACAACCATGCTTAACCAGTTGCAGTCATTGTCAGTGCTAACCAACAGCCAGGCTGAAAGTGTAAAAAAATCATTGGAAAATATTGGTGCAAAAGATGCTTATATCCAAAACCTGCAGTCATCACTTGCCAGTAAAGATTCTTTGAATATGGCTTTGGTGATGAACCTTAAAGGTGCCATTGGTAACCTTGATGATAAAGACATCAACATTAAAGTCGATAAAGGTGTAGTGTACATTGATATTTCAGACAAGCTATTGTTCAAAAGCGGCAGCTTCGATGTTACAGACAGGGCAAAGGAAGTGTTGGGAAAAGTTGCCACAGTTTTAAAAGCACAGCCTGATATTGAATTTATGGTGGAAGGCCATACTGATAATGTTGCTTACAAAGGAAGCGGCGTTTTATTAGACAACTGGGACCTTAGCGTAAAACGTGCTACTTCAGTGGTGCGTATTTTACAAAACCAGTATGGAATTAATCCCGCACAAATGTCTGCTGCAGGCCGCTCTGAATATTTACCGGTATCTGCCAACGATTCAGCAGAAGGCCGGGGTGCAAACCGCAGAACAAGAATTGTTATTTTACCACAATTGGATCAGTTCTTTAAATTGCTTGAGCCTAAAAAGTAGCTCGATTATTCAAAGTTTTAAAAAGGGGCATAATTGATTATGCTCCTTTTTGTTTTAGAAATTGAATCCGGAACCCACAGCTCAATAGCATTGATCCTGTACAAGAGTGCGACGCAAGTAAAGCTTCATACCTGTTAAATTGCCCGGCCAATTATTTTGATAAATCTTTCAACCTGTTTTTTTCTTTTTGTGAAAGGCTGCTATATCCTTTCTTGTTTATCTGGTCGAGCAGATGGTCGAGCTCTGCCTGCTGCTGCTGTTTAGTGTAGTTGTATTTATGATCAACTGAATAGAAATGATGTTTCTTGAAAAAGTAATTATCAATAAGTAAAAAACCCGGCCGTGTAATAATGATATAAATAAACACAGCGGCAGGTATAAATATGAGTAAGATGGGTATAAGGTTAACGACAAGTGACGAAGGATAAAGCAATATGGCGATGAGCATGCCTATTAAACCGCCGCCCAAATGCGCATCGTGTCCAATGTTGCTGTTGCCCGATTTTATGCCATAAATAGAATATAAAATATATGCAAGGCCATATAGCCATGCCGGGAAAGAAATGGGTAAAAAAAGCATGCCTATCTGCATGCCTGGAAACAGTGCAATTGAAGCAAAAATAATTCCGCTGATGGCTCCTGATGCACCTACAGAACCATAGTCGCCCTGGTTCCTGTGAATGAATAACGAAAGCAGTTCCCCGCCAATTAAACTGGCAAAATAAATGATGAGGAAATACAGCGGGCCGATATAATTTTCAAGGCTCCCGCTAAAAAAATAAAGTGCCAGCATATTGAAAATAAGGTGCCTCCAGTTTACATGCAGGAACCCTGAGGTAACAAGCCGTTTATAGTCTTTATAAAGAAGGATTTTCTCCACTTCAAAACTGTATTGGGCATAAAAACCACGATCCTTAAACCCTTTATAGGAAACGATGATATTAGCAATGATGATAAGTAAACTGATAACACCTAAGGTTCCCATTGTTTAATATTATGAGGTGATTATTTTTAAGTATAAAATTAAATATACAAAGCTTTTTATTTACGGCAAGGGAACAAAAACCAAAAAACAAATACAG
>JANXWM010000325.1 GCA_025351145.1 Chitinophagaceae bacterium | reverse complement strand
CCTCATTTTAAGGAAATGGCAAAGGAGTATGGCCTCGATATAAATGTACACTCCACCATGGCCTCTTTTTTTGACTATGATAATGATGGTGACCTTGACATGTACCTTACCACCCACCCTACGGATTTTGCAGACAGGTTTAAAACAAAAGCGCTGCAGAAAATAGAGCAACACAAAAATAACAGCAATCATTTTTTTGTAAACAATGGTGATGGTACTTATACAGAAAAGCATGCTGCAGTTGGTATTGATAATCATGCGTACAGTTTAAGTGCTACTGTTGGAGACCTTAATGGAGATGGGTTTCTTGACGTATATGTTGCAAATGATTTTGCCATGTACGATAATGTGTTTATGAATGATGGCAAAGGTAAATTTCTTGATAAATCATTAACATCAGTACGCAAGAGCAGTATTAATGCAATGGGTAGCGACATTGCAGATTTTAATAACGACGGCTTGTATGATATAATGATCACGGATATGGATATGGAAGAAAACTATACCTATAAAACTTTCATTTTATCCAACCCTATCGAAATAATGCGGGTATTGCAAAATGCCGGATATGGTTACCAGAACCGCAGCAATTCCCTACAGTTAAATAATGGAGACGGTACATTCAGTGAAATATCAAGAACATCGGGTGTTTCTTCAACCGACTGGAGCTGGGGTAATTTCTTTGCAGATCTTGATAATGATGGCAACAAGGATATATTCGTTTCAAACGGCTATCCGCAGGATTTTACTGTTGATGAGAATGAAATGTACAATAAACTAAGAAGGGCAGACCGTATTAATGACAGTAATCTTTACGCCAAGTTAAGAAAGCAATTACCTAACTACCCCCTTGATCACCCCAACTTCGTTTTTCGTAATAATGGCGATCTTACTTTTAAAGATATGCGCGACGACTGGGGAATTTATTATCCCTCCGAATCTTTTGGTGCAGCCTATGCAGATTTGGATAATGATGGTGATCTGGATATTGTTTGCAACAACGCAAATGAGGAAGCATTTGTATACCGTAATAATTCTGAGAAACTGAAAGAAGGTAACAACTGGCTTGATTTCCATTTTAAAGGGTACGCAAAAAATACCGGTGGCCTCGGTACCAAAGTAACCATCTACTACGATAGCGGTAAACTGCAAACCATACAGCATACCAATGTGCGTGGCTATTTATCAACTACAGAAAACGACTGCCATTTTGGTTTGGGAAAAATAAATAAAATAGATTTGGTAGAAGTGGAATGGCTGGATGGATCAAAACAAATCCTCAATAATGTTAATACAAACCAGGTAGTATTGCTCGATCATACTAATGCTTCAAAGGATACGAAGTTTGAAATTCATTATAAAGGCCATCCATACTTTGTACAAACAAAAGATAACCTTGCTATTGATTTCAAACATACTGAAAATGACTACGATGACTTTTTACGGGAATATACTTTGCCCCACAAAATGAGTACGCTCGGCCCGGGCATGGCTGTTGGCGATGCAAATGGAGACGGACTCGATGATATTTTTATTGGCGGGGCAATGGGCCAGTCAGGGGCTGTTTATCTGCAGGAACCAAATGGGAAATTTAAAAAATCAAGTTATATAAAGGATGATATGAACAGCGAAGATGCAGGTGCCCTGTTCTTCGATGCTGATGGAGATGGGGATAACGATCTTATAGTAGCCACTGGCGGCAATGAAAATAAAGCAGGTCAGAAAGACTATGCAGCACGTTTGTACCTTAACGATGGTAAAGCAAACTTTACGCGGAAAACTGATGCGCTCCCGGAAAATTATACCAGCAGTTCTTGTGTTATCGGTGCTGATTACGACAAGGATGGCGACATGGATCTTTTTATTGCAGGCAGGCAGGTGCCAGGAAAATATCTTGAAAGCACCTCCAGTTATATTTACCGCAACGATCATGGAAAATTCACAGATGTAACGGCTCAGGTAGCGCCGCAATTGAAAGATATAGGTATGGTAACCTCCGCAGTTTGGAGCGATTTTAATAATGACAATAATTTAGACCTCGTTATTACCGGCGACTGGATGCCTGTTACTTTTTTTAGAAACAATGGCGGCAAATTTGAAGATGTAACTGCTAAAACAGGGCTTGTAAATAATACAGGATGGTGGCAAAGTATTACGGCCGCTGATCTTAACAACGACGGCAACATGGATTATATCTGTGGTAACTTCGGTACCAACCGCAGGTTTAAAAATACCATTTCGCAAAAAGACGGCAGCCCACTACCATTAGAAGCTTATTCTTACGATTTCGATAAAAATGGAACACAGGATTTTATCATGGCATATTATCAGCACGATAATCTTTATCCGGTAAAAACCCGTGAACGTATGATCGAAGAAATACCTTCTATCAATGATAAGTTTCCTACATGGGATGCATACGGAAAAGCAACGATGCAGGATATTTTTGCCGACCAGTTAAACCAGGCCATTCACAAAACTGCTTACGAATTTTCTTCGAGCATCTTAATGAACGAAGGCAATGGAAAATTTACTAAAAAACATTTGCCAAACGAAGAACAGATTTCTGCCATGTTTGGAACAGTGGTAGACGATTTTAACGAAGACGGTTATCTCGATATCCTTACACATGGAAATTTTTATAACACCGATATAGAAATTACCCGTCACGATGCAAGTACAGGCTTGCTGTTACTTGGCAAAGGCAACGGAGATTTTACCCCTGTACGCAGCTACCAGAGCGGGTTTATGAGCGATGGCGATACCAAATCACTCGTAGTGCTTCTGGATCAGGGTAAAAAACCGGTATATGTTTGTGCATGCACCAATATGCCCGTTAAAACTTTCGAACTTACAACCAATAAAGATAATATCCTGCCGCTGAAAGTAAACGATGCTTATGCTATTGTTACCATGGCCGATGGAAAGAAACGTAAAATGGAGTTTTGTGCAGGCAGTGGCTATTTAAGCCAATGCTCGAAATTTATGCGTATTACACCTCAAATGAAGCAGGTAGATGTGTACGATGTAAAGGGAACTTCAAGAATACTTTATCCAAATATGGTTGCGGAGAATAAAGTGGTTTCAAAAAGCAAGTCTGTAAATTAATATTATTTACCAGGCAGAAGAATAAGCATTAAACATCCTTGCGTCGCACCCTTGTACTGCATAACCATTTGCAAAAACAGGCTGCCATTGATAAGTGCAGCCTGAAGGTGCCACTTAATACGAACGATGAAAGGATTGCGACGCAAGAAAAGATGCCATGAAAACATAAGCTTGTATCAAAAAAATATTTGTTGCATTATAAAAACCGTAATTGCTTAAAAAATATCCGGTAAAAAAAATTTATATAAAACATTGAAAAAAACAGCAGCAATATTTTTACTCATGCTCTTCCTGTTTAATACAGTAGGGTACAGGCTGTTTATTTCATTTATGGAAAATGAAACAGACGAAACATTTACAGAATGGCTCGATAAAGGCGATTACAACGACAAGGACCTTGTTGCCGTAAAAGTACCCATAAACCTGCCTTACCAAAATAACTGGAGCAGCTACGAACGCATAAACGGCCAGCTTAAATTAAACGGCCAGGTATACAAATACGTAAAGCGTAAAGTGTACAACGATACCATGATTTATTTATGCATACGCCACGATTCAAAAACAATAATAGAGCAAAAAGCCCACGATTATTTAGGAAAAGTAAACGATCTGCCTGCAAACGATAATGCAAAAAAAACAGATGCACTAAAACAGTTATTCAGCGATTATAATATGCATCCTGTTTTCAATGTACCGGGTATTTCTTCAGGTGTACACAGCCATAATCTTTACCTCAATATTTATTTACCCGATCATCTTACGTTAAAGCAGGGGCAGCCACCTAAAAGCATTGCTTAATGCTATTAATGCTAAAAGAAAACCACGGAAAAATATTTCAGATAAACACATTTCCTGTTCACTATTTATTATGTTGCATTAAGCCATGGCTTAATGCTGTGGTAAATTCTTAAAAAAACATTTCAATTATGAAAAAGAGCCGTTTAGTTATTCTTGTTTCTGCCATATTGCTCATTGCCGCAGGGGCAGGGTTTGCCTACTTTAAAATGAAAAAAGGTTCCGGCGCTAAAAAACCATTACCCACAAATGCGATGGCAAATATTAAGATCGAAAGCACAACAATGCCGGAGATTTATCATGAAATGGTAGATAAATCTCCATTGTTTACTTACGAACGAAACAATGAAATTATTCCTGTATTAGAAAAAGCACTCGCCTCAGATCCCAATAACCAGCAACTTAAATTTTCGCTGGGCCTGCAAAATTTATACAATGGAACCACGCAGAAAGCCATCGATATTTTTCTCGCACTTGAAGCCGATAAAGGGTTTATGGAAAACGATAAAAACACAAAGCATATTGCTAAAAAATGGTCTAAGGTAGATTCTCTCGAAAGTTTCCTTGCACTCTCATACCTGCGTTTGGGCGAGCAGCAAAACTGCATGGATAACCATAACGATCAGTCATGCGTTTTTCCTATTTCCGGTAAGGGTGTCCATTTGCAGAAAAAGCCTGTTGAAATGGCAATTGACCGTTACGTTAAACTCATCGAAAAAAATCCAAAAGATTATTTATCAATCTGGCTTCTCAATGTATGCTGCCAGGCAAATGGCTCTGTGCCTTCTAATGTGCCGCCGTCGCTTATTATTCCTCAATCACGCTATAAAAATGAATGGGATTGCCCCAAATTCAACGAGATCGCTATGGATTTGGGCGTAGGCAATAATGGCCGTGCAGGTGGTGTATGCAACGATGATTTTGATAACGACGGATATGTAGATATAATAAGCTCCGGCGGTGTTATGCGTTCACAGGTTAAATATTTTCATAACAATGGCGATGGTACTTTCAGCGACTGGACAGAGAAATCAAAACTTATGGGCGAATGGGCAGGCCTTGATATTACACAGGTTGATTATAACAACGATGGCTGGATGGATTTTATGATCCCCCGCGGCGGCTGGAAATATGAAGCTGGATTTTTTCCTCCGTCCCTCATGAAAAACAATGGTGACGGTACCTTCAGCGATGTTACCATTGCTGCAGGGCTTATGAACTTTGGCCCCACGCAGGTTACAGAATGGGCCGATATTGATAAGGACGGCGACCTCGATCTTTTCCTTGGTCACGAAATGGATGCACAGGCTTTTCTTTACCGCAACAACGGCGACGGTACTTTTACAGATATTTCAAAAGCTGCCGGCCTTGATTTTATTGGTTATATAAAAGGTGCCAACTGGGGCGATTACAACAACGATGGTTTCCCTGATATTTACGTATCAAATTTTCAGAAAAGGTCAAGGCTGTTTAAGAACAATGGTAACTCCACTTTTACTGATGTTACGGCACAGGCTGGTGTACCAGCCAACCCATCTAATTTCCCTTGCTGGTGGTTCGATTATAACAATGATGGCTTCGACGATATTTATGTATCAGCCTATCAGCCAGGTGCCACTATCAATTCATGCCGCGAGTTTATGGGCCTGCCAATGGATACTACTTTAATGCCCTGCCTCTATCGAAACAATGGCGATGGAACCTTTACTAATGTTAGGCAGGATGCGCACCTCAGTTATGAAACATTTACCATGGGCTGCAACTTTGGCGATCTGGATAACGATGGCTGGCTCGATTTTTATCTTGGCATTGGTGCACCCGATTATAAAGCTATTTTCCCGCACCGTATGTTCCATAACCACGAAGGAAAATACTTCGAAGACTGTAGCTTCTCCGGTGGCTTCAGCCAGTTGCAGAAAGGCCATGCCATTGGTTTTGCAGATTACGATCTCGATGGCGACCAGGATGTATATTCAGATTTGGGTGGTTTCTTTTGGGGCGATACTTTCGATAATGCATTGTACGAGAACCCCGGCTTTGGCAACAACTGGGTAAACGTAAAATTCGAAGGTGTAAAAAGCAACCGCAGCGCTGTAGGCACTAAAGTTAAACTCACTTTCAACGATGCAGGTAAAGTTCGCTCCACTTATTTAACCATCAGTAAGGGCGCAAGTTTTGGCAGTAACCCTATCCGCCTGCAGGCAGGTGTGGGCAAAGCAAAAGTGATTGATAAAATGGAAGTAATGTGGCCTGCCACAGGCAAAACAGATGTGTACACAAACGTAGCGGTAAACAAAATATATAAAGCCAAAGAAGGCGATGCACAGCTTACCGTATGGGATGTTAAACCATTCCAGTTCCAGACTATGGAGCGCAGAATGGCAAAGGGTGATACTACCAATATGCACCACATGATGAATATGCCTATGTAATTTTTCTAAAATAAACTTTACAAAAAATCCCCGGTATGTATTGCCGGGGATTTTATTTATAGTATCGAATTTAAATAACATTTTTTTTGAGCCAGGCAGAAGGAATGCTATGAAGCTTTACTTGCGTCGCACTCTTGTACGGTTGGATTTTTTATTGAGCATTAACAGCCGTACATCATAATAAAACCGGGTTGATAAAAGCATACTTTTTCACCATTCCGCTCTTGCACTTGGGCTTGCATCAAGTTCTGCAAATTCACCTGCTAAATATTTGTAGTGCGCTGTAATGGCGATCATTGCAGCATTATCAGTACAGTATTCAAATGCGGGTATAAATGTTTGCCAGCCGTATTTTTCACCTGCTTGTTTTAAAGCATTGCGCAGGCCACTGTTAGCACTTACACCACCTGCAATGCAAACCTGTTTTACACCTGTTTGCTCCACAGCTTTTTTTAATTTCTTAATCAGAATATTTACAATAGTGTACTGAATAGAAGCACAAAGATCATTCAGATTTTGTGCTATAAAACCGGGTTCTTGTTTCTGTAAAAAATACAGCACAGATGTTTTTAAACCGCTGAAACTAAAATTTAATCCGGGTATTTGCGGTTCGGCAAATTTGAATTTTAACGGGTCGCCAAGCTTTGCGTATTTATCTATCAATGGTCCACCAGGGTAGGGGAGGCCAAGAAGCTTGGCGGTTTTATCAAATGCTTCGCCTGCTGCATCGTCAATGCTTTCGCCGATTACTTTTAAATCTAATGGTGCATTTGCCAGTACAATTTGTGTATGTCCGCCACTTACTGTTAAACACAGGAACGGAAACACTGGCTTCTCTTCACTAATAAGGTTTGCGAGCACATGCGCCTGCATGTGATGAACTGCTATCAAAGGTTTATCCAATGCCAGTGATAATGATTTTGCAAACTGTGCACCTACCAGTAAACTGCCGATTAAGCCGGGCGACTGTGTAAATGCAATGGCATCAATATCTGCTAAAGTGCAACCGGCAACTTTTAAAGCTATATCAACGACGGGTACAATATTTTGTAAATGTGCACGGCTGGCGAGTTCGGGAACTACGCCTCCATATTTTTCATGCACTGATTGATTGGCGATATGATTGGACAAAATTTTTCCTTCCACGCAAACAGATGCAGATGTTTCATCGCAGGAAGATTCTATGGCGAGTATGGTTGTTGACAAGTTGATTTGTTGACTGGTTGATTTAGTGAAATGGCAAAAATAGCATGTAAATATTTATATAGTTAGTCGCTGGCTGTTTTGTTCAGTAGTGTTCCTGTAGTACAAGAGTGCGACGCAAGAAAAGC
>JANXWM010000785.1 GCA_025351145.1 Chitinophagaceae bacterium | reverse complement strand
TAGATTAAAGCGAACACCGTACAAATAATTAACCCAGGCAAAAGTAAAACATCAGAATAACAGCTTGCTTTAAAAGCAAGTAACAGAAAGGCTTTTCACTTATCTCTTAAGGCCCATAAGTAACTCAAAGTCTTTGTATCTTACTTATGCTGCTACCATACCGGGTGCCATATATATCCTTTTAACTGGTATGATGAAACCACCGTTTGAGCCGTAAGTGAAATTTGAATGCCCGGCACAAACTCTTCTTTCTTTACTTCAAAGAACTCCATGGCCTGGCCACAGGCAATAAATTTGGCACCCATTTTTTTCAAGTCTTCAATCAGCTTAATACTCGGGTTATCCATCTTGTATTTTTTTTGGTAGGCTTCATTATTTTTAAGTGCATTCAGGGCTGCTGCATGCACCACAATAACGGGTATTATCCTCTTTGCCGGAATCCCTGATGCAACATGCAGGTTAATAACCCTCGCTACTTCATCAAGGCCAAAATTTATTTCTTTCGCTGCAGAATCGGGGTTATTTCCCGTAACCTCAAACAACAGCTTATAATCCATATTAGGATCAGGTATTTCAGTTGGATCTTTTACCGGAATAATACCACTGTTTTTACTCCCTTTTAAAAGCGGGTATTCTGCTCTGGCATAAATTTTATCCCATTTGTCTTTCTCTGCAAATTCTTTTTCAACTTTTAAGGAATCTGCATGAATGAGTGCATGAAGGGTACTGTCTTTGGCATGACTTAAGCTGTCACTCATGGTAGCCTGTGCGGCTGCAAAAAGAAATGAAGCACAAGCAAACATCAGGGTGAAGATTTTCTTTATCATATTGGTTGTTTAAGATTAAGGCAAAAGATACGTTTTTTATATAATTTTTTTAACTCGCCGGCTTTGTTCAATATTTTCCAAAGGGGAATGTTTATTATATCCGCTTCGGTAAAAGCCCATTCATAAAACAACTGTACAAGAGTGCGACGCAAGAAAAGCCAAATTCATATCCTGCCGCCGGGGTAATAAAAGCATTTCTATTTTACTAAAGCCGGGTTACAAAATGGTTAATAATTATTGGCAGCGGGGCCTGCAGAAACTAAACTTGTTACCAACTAAAATTTTAAAGAATGGTTATTGTCAAAAAACTGATATTTGAAAAAAGATTCCTGCAACCAAAACAAACTGCATTGATGCAGCCAAATAAACATGAAAGATATTAATACCATTAAGATCAATTTCAGGGGAGGAATTATACCTCCAGCCCAACTTTACAATATACTGATAGTGGCGCGTAAAGCCCACCTGCTTTATGTTAGATTTGGTTTGCGCCAGCAACTTTTACTTGATGTGGAAATTGAAGAACTGGATGGCTTAACGGCAGAGCTTGACAAACTGGAGATTGGTTATGAGGTAAACAGTGATGCATTTCCAAACATTGTAAGTTCGTACCCCGCCGAAGAAGTGTTTATTATCAATTCCTGGCTCAATGAAAATGCCTATAAAGAAATCATTGAATCAATTAATCCTGCGCCACGTTTAAAGATAAACATAAGCGATACCAACCAGAGTTTTACACCCCTGCTTACAGGCAATATTAATTGGGTGGCCTCACCTTCGGAGCCGCATTTCTGGTATTTGTTTATCAGGTTCCCCAAAACAAATATTGTATATGAGTGGAAAGATGTGGTTAATACAAAAGACCTGGCCGTAATGTCGTTACTCATTGAAGAAACGATCTTACAAAATACCGCCGAATTTTACGATAATAATGAAGCCTCCGGTGATGAACTCTATGAAAAAATACATTCGAACAGCTTTAATACAAAGCCTGCCGGTGAGCCATTGGCATTGCCCCGTTTCAAACTTCCTTATTACGAAGGGCTTAACCGCTACAATGATAAATACTGGCTTGGTATTTACCGCCGCGATGAATTATTCAGCATTAAATTTTTAAAAGAGGTATGTGAGCTTTGCATAGAAACCGGGATACCGCAATTGTGCTCCACACCATGGAAAACAATTATTATAAAAGACATCCAGGAAAAAAACAGGAAAGACTGGAATTACCTGCTCGACAAATTCCAGATCAATGTGCGGCATGCGGCCAATGAGCTCAACTTCCAGGTAGAAGATAACAGCCTGGAGGCCCTAAAACTAAAGCAGCATTTAGTGAAGTACCTTAACGATGATGATACAAGAACATTTGGTGTTTGCATAGGCATTAAAACCCGCAGAAAAAGCGAAGTATTCTGCAGCATACTGGTACGCCGCAAACCCATTATCCGCATTGGTAAATGGGGCTTTTTGCATGTGTACGATATTTTATGCGCAAAGGATTATAACCCCAACGAACGTACCGATTTTGCGTACAGTAAAGACAACCCCAAATTTGTACTGGCCGAGCAATTGCGCCGCGCAGTGCTTACTTTTTATAATTATACCGCTGAAAAAAAAGATGCCCATAACGACCTTGCTGATTAAATAAAATTATTGAAATACAATTTCCATTCGCCACCGGTATTGCAAATATTTTTAAAGCCTTGTTTACCGGGCATTAGTTATAATGGCATCGTCCCTTGCGTCGCACACTTGTGCGGTTGGACTATACATTGAGCTTTTACCGAAGCGAAGAAACATCAGTCTGAATTAATTCAAGGGCCTTCACAGAAAATAAAAATTATGCCGCAGGCGCTGAAATAAAAACACCCGGCGCAACTAACCCCTTAAAATCAGGGATTGAAATTTGCGCCGGGCTGTAACTTAAAACCGGTTTGCCGTAAGAGGGATTTATAAACCAAGATAAACACCTGCAGCACTATAACGGGCAGTAGATTTAACGCCGTTATAAATAAATGTAACCTGGTAAACGCCTTCTCCTTTTCTCGCCCATTTTATAGTAGTTGCACCAGGATACATTGCCTTGTATGCATCTACACAAGCCTGTGGAATAGCAGCATTATTTCTTGCAACCACGCTAAACGAAACAGGCGTGGAATGAATAA
>JANXWM010000765.1 GCA_025351145.1 Chitinophagaceae bacterium | reverse complement strand
CATCGTGCGGGTAACCAACCACCGCGCTCTCCACCACACCAGCATGCATATTGATCGCATTCTCCACTTCGGCAGTGCCAATGCGGTGACCGCTAACATTCAATACATCATCTACCCGGCCGGTAATGCGGTAGTTGCCCTGCTCATCTTTCATTGCGCCATCGCCGGTGAAATATAAATTTTCATATGTGCTGAAATAATTCTTCTTGCAACGTTCATGGTCGCCATAAGTAGTGCGTAAAATAGAAGGCCACGGCGCTTTAATGCAAAGATTACCTTTCATTACGCCATCTTCGTATTCTGTAACTTCTTTGCCGTTTTCATCAACCAGCAAACATTGCACACCGGGCATGGGAAGCGTTGCCCAGCTTGGTTTTGAAGGTGTAATGCCCGCAAGGTTTGAAATTAAAATACCACCGGTTTCTGTTTGCCACCAGGTATCAATAATGGGGCATTTTTTCTTGCCCACATGTTCATCGTACCAATGCCATGCTTCTTCGTTTATGGGTTCGCCAACTGTACCCAGGATTTTTAATGAATCAAGGTGTTTTCCCTGTAATGGACCAAGGCCAAAACCCATTAAACTTCTTATAGCCGTTGGTGCTGTGTATAAAATATTTACTTTGAATTTATCAATGATCTCCCAGAAGCGGCCTGCATCAGGAAACGTGGGAATGCCCTCGAACAACAGCGATGTTCCGCCTGCACTTAACGGCGCATAAACAATATAACTGTGGCCGGTGATCCAGCCAATATCGGCTGTGCAAAAATGAATATCACCGGGTGTATATTGAAACACGTTTACGAAAGTATAGTTGGTCCAAACCATATAACCGCCGCAGGCATGCACCACGCCTTTTGGTTTGCCGGTAGAGCCCGAAGTATATAAAATAAACAACGGATCTTCTGCATCCATTTCTTCCGCCGGGCATTCAACCAAACCAAGCGTTTCTATCTTTTTTATTTCATCTTCCCACCAAACATCACGGCCTTTAATCATACTCACCGCCGTTCTTGTGCGGGTGCAAACGATCACACGTTTTACGGTTCTGTTGCCGATCAGTGCATCATCAATAACGCCTTTCAGCGGAATATCTTTATTGCCGCGGTAAGCGCCGTCACAGGTTACAATATATTCTGCCAGCGCATCGTATAAACGGTCTGCAATACTTTGCGCACTAAAGCCACCAAAGACAACAGAATGTATAGCACCGATTCTTGCGCAAGCTAACACTGCAATGGCGAGTTCAGGAATCATGCCCATGTAAATACAAACACGGTCGCCTTTTTTTACGCCGTTATTTTTCAGCACATTTCCAAACTGGCAAACCTTATGGTAAAGGTCTTTGTAAGTGAGTATGCGGTGATGTTCTTCCGGGTCGTTCGGCTCCCAAATTAAGGCAGGCATATTGCCTTTTGTTTCAAGGTGCCGGTCTAAACAATTCTCGGTAATGTTGAGTGTGGCACCTTTAAACCATTCCACTTTTGGTTCGGCAAAGTTCCATTCCAAAACCTTGTCCCACTTACGTTTCCATTGAAAATTCTCCGCCACATTTGCCCAGAAAGTTTCGGGGTCTTCTATACTTTGTTTGTAAGCTTCGTGATATGCTTCTAACGATTTGATCTGGTAAGGATATGACATAGCGACCGTTTATTTTAGAGGCTAAATTTACAGCATAAGAACATGCAAACAAATGTTATCAGCAAACGTTTGATTTTTTTGAGCCGGGCAGAAGTAATTTGGGCATCGGTTGTTGCGTCGCACTCTTGTGCAGTTGGAATATTGTTAGGCTTTGGGCTGCGGGTCACGGGTTGCGTGCAAAAAACAATGTTCTTACGCTTACAGCCCAAAGCTCAGAATTAATCAAACAGTACAAGGGTGCGACGCAACAAAAGCTTCATAGTATTCCTTCAGCCTGACCCCTAAATTTTCTCTTCTTAAAAAATATTTTTTTTCTTCCGAAGGTTTTGACTTCTACGTTCGACAAATAGTAAAGGAATATATTTGGCTATGGCATACAGGATGGCGCATGCTTGATTTTAAGAACGATGAGATAGCTTTTACTGCTTTTATGCAGGCGCATCAAAACAGGGTGTTTAATGCCGTATTGAATATGTTGCAGCATGTGGAAGATGCAGAAGAAATAACACAGGATGTTTTTGTGGATGTATATAGAAGCGCTGAAAATTTTCGTGGCGATGCTGCTGTAACAACCTGGCTCTACCGCATTGCCATGAATAAATGCATAGACCAGTTGCGCAAAAAGCAAAGGCGTCAAAAATGGAACAGTGTAACGGATTTTTTTTCGGGGAAAACTTTCGGTGATAATGAACCGCATGATTTTGTACACCCCGGAATAATCGCCGAGCAAAAAGAGAAAGCAGCGCTTTTATATAAAGCCATTGATCAACTGGCGGTAAACCAGCGCATGGCCTATATTTTGAGTGAAACAGAAAACCTGCCATACAAAGAGATTGCAGAAGTAATGAAAGTTTCGGTTAGCGCGGTAGAGTCTTTACTGGTGCGGGCAAAACAAAACTTGCGGAAAATATTGGGTGGCTATTACCATGGACAATAAAAAGTATTTCATGATTATAATTTTAAAATGATGGAAAAAGAACAATGGATAAACAAGGTAATGGGGAGCATAAAAAATCAAAGCCCGGCAGAGGCAAACCCTTTTTTGCATACCCGTGTAATAGCAAAACTGAAAAGCGAAGATGATAGCAAAATGCCCGTGCGCTGGGTATTTGCATTAAGCCTTTGCATTGCAGTACTGCTTTGCCTGAACGTTGTATTGTTCACCAAAAGTTCGGCACATTCAAATGGCGGTGATGGTATTCAGCAAGTAATAGCAGAGTACAGTTTAACTGATACAGATATTTATTCAACAGGTTTTTCAAATAAATGATATGAGCAGGCAAAAATTTTTTACGATTGCTACGGTAGTGCTACTACTGCTGAATACTGCAACATTGATTTTCTTTTTTACCAGTAAACAGGGGCCACCACCGCCACCTAATGATACAGCCAACTTTATCATCGAACAACTGCAGCTTGATGAAAACCAGCAAAGACAGTTTGAACATTTGAAAGAAGAACATCAGCAGTCAGTTCAAAGAATACGGGAAGAAGACCAGCGCCTTCACCATGTTTATTTTGATATGCTTAAAAATAATGTTGCTGAACAACCAGCCGTTGATAGTATTACTTCCCTTATAGGCGAACAGCGCAAAGCAATGGAGATGGCGATGTTTGATCACTTTAAAAAAATACGGGCTTTGTGCAACAAGGAGCAGGAGCAAAAATTTAATACCATCATAGACGAAATAACTAAACGTTTAAGTCCGCCGCCGCAAGGCCAGGGACCGCCACCTGGAAACCCCCAACCACACTAAAATTTATTAAAACAGTTCACCCTAATTTTTTTATATGAGACATTCAAAAATCTTACTGGTATCAGTATGCCTTATACTCAGCGTTTTTAGCTTCACTTTGTATTCCTGCACAAAATCGGGAGCTACTCCTTCAAGCGAAGACGCACTTGCAGCTTTAAATTTACCGGCAACATCTTTTGCTTACGCCAACCAGCAGTTGCCCAATTATTTGCTTACCCCCAATATTGCCGGGCAGGATAATACACCGGCAGATAATGCCGTTACCGATCAGGGTGCAACGCTTGGCAGGGTGTTGTTTTACGACAAAACTTTGTCCTTAAATAAAACAGTTTCCTGTGCAAGCTGTCACAAGCAAGGGCTTGGATTTTCTGATTCTGCCGTGCTCAGCAAAGGTTTTCTGGGTGGGTTAACCGCAAGGAATTCCATGTCGCTGGTGAATGCACGTTACTATCCGGCAAAACATTTTTTCTGGGACGAACGTGCCGCTACGCTTGAAGCGCAGGTGCTTACGCCCATTCAAAATTCTGTTGAAATGGGTATGCAACTCGATACACTGGTAAACAGGTTAAAAGCCACCACGCATTATCCGGTTCTATTTGCCAAAGCGTTTGGCGATACTACCATTAACAGCGACAGAATTTCAAAAGCATTGTCGCAGTTTGTGCGGTCAATTATTTCGTACAAATCGAAGTACGATGCCGGACGTTCGCAGGTGCCGCCAGGTGCAGACCCGGTTCAAACGCCGTACAATAATTTTACTGCACAGGAAAATGAAGGCAAGCAATTATTTTTCAGCCCGCTTACCGCATGCGCTACATGCCACGGCACCGAAACATTTACTGCCCCCGGAAACAGGAACGATGGGATTGAAAACCCATCGGTAGACGAAGGTGTTGGCGGCGTTAGCAATATCATTGCGCAGGTGGGTAATTTTAAAGTGCCCTCATTAAAAAATATCGAGCTTACTGCGCCCTACATGCACGATGGCAGGTTTGCTACGCTGGAGCAAGTTGTAGAGCATTACAACTCCGGCATACAGCCCAATCCTAATCTTGCGCCGCAGTTAAAAAATCCCAACGGCACACCAAAAAGGTTGAACTTAACTGAAGAGCAAAAAGCATCGTTGGTTGCTTTCTTAAAAACGCTTACCGATACCGCTATGACCACCGATGAAAAATTTAGTAACCCGTTTAAGCAGTAGAGATTTTTTGAGCCGGGCATTTGTTTTTCATGGCATCACCTCTTGCGTCGCACTCTTGTGCGATTGGAACAATATGGATCTTTAGACTGCGTACCACAGGCTGTATGCAAATAATAATGTTCTTAAGCTTGCAGCCCAAAGCTCAGTGTTAATACAACCGTACAAGTGTGCGACGCAAGTAAAGCTTAATAGTATTCCGTTTGCCGGGCCCCAAAAATCAATTACATATTTAACCAGTAATTGAGTTTAAAAACGATTGCGCGGTTTTTGTTTTGCAGCAGTGGCGTGGTAAAATAATTATCGGTGTACACAAGGTATAAATCGCTCATGGGTTTAAAGCGGTATTGAAACCTGCTGTTGATATTGAAATTATTCTGCTGTGTGTTGTATTGCAAAAAAGTGGTCCACGAAATAAGCGTGGTAAAATTCACTTCTATTTTTGGCGATATCAATAACAATTCTGAATTGCCGTACTCGCCGGGCAGATCAATAAGATCGTATTCTGCCTGCAGGGCAATATTTAAATGCGGCCTTTGCCTTAAGGTTATACCGCCGCCAAAAGTGTGCAGTTTGCCATTGTAAAAACCGCCTTCCGTTGCCATAAGGTTATAACTGAACTGCTTTCTTGAATCGGAGTTATACATCCCGGAAAACTGCGTATAATGATAATTTGCAGCAGGCAGCGGTACGCCATCTGTAAAGGCAACCGGGTATAAAAGATTTACTTCATCGCTCTCCACTGTAATACCGAATGAAGCGTTACTCTTTGCTATGATTTGATAATCCAATGTATGGTCACGTTCATTAAAACTGTTATCTGGGTTTAATACAATAAAGTTTTCTAAGGAAATAGTATGGCGCAATATTTTTCCTTTTTGGGGGAAGAGTTTAACCTCAACCCTGTCATAAATATGATTAAACCCAACGCGGATGATTGTATCGCGTACTGCATCATAATTTTCGATACGCTGCACATAACCCATGTCGGTATAATAATTGGCTCCGGTGCTGCTAATATCAAGGGTATTGCTAAAGTTTTGGCCATCGTATTTAAACCCTGTTGAAAGATAATTTTTCTTCTTTGTAATTCCGGGTTTAAACGAAGTATGATACCCAGCCCACCCGCTCCATTTTCCGTCCTGGTTTACAAAATCGAAACTAAGGCCGGCGTTTCTTCCCCAGGCATCGAGCGGGTTTGCTTTTTTCTGGTCGTCGTTTAAAAAGCCTTCCCTGTCTAAGTAATATCCTTTTAAAACAGATCGGCCAAATACATTCTGATTAACGGATACCGCCGAGTAATTTTGCGCAGCAAAATCGCCTTTTGCGCCGGTTTGCATATTCATAATACCAATACGTGTTGAATTGCCCAGGTTGCCCGATAGTCTTGCTCCGGCCAGTATTGGGATGCGGTTACCTTCTTTATCAAGGCCAATGCTACGCGAATAAAATGGTGTAAGAAAACCGGGTATGCCGTACTCGCCAAATATGTCGGCATTTTCAAGAAAGAAGGCCCTTTTTTCGGGCAGAAAAATATCGTAACGTGTAAGGTTGGTAACCTGTGCATCTACTTCTACCTGCGAGAAATCAGGGTTCACTGTAAGGTCAAGATTAAGTTCGGGTGTAAGTGTAAGCTTTGCATCTAACCCCGCATTAAACGTGCCTTTGAGCGGGCTGCCGTTTTCTTTATCCTGCTGCAAGCCACCGGTTGTGTAAGGAACAAGCACGTTATTTTTTCCTGGGATTTGTGGTGCTTTGTCCCAGAGTAAAGCACCGGTATAACCAAGGTTGTAAATACGAAAGTTTACCGGAACATGGGTCCAAACTGAATATTGGTTGTTGGCCATATCTACCCGTAAAAAATTAATGCCCCAGGTAGTTTGACCGGAAGGAAAACGCAGGCTTTTAAATGGGATAGCAATCTCAGCGGTCCATCTGTCTGCATAGCGTTTGGTAGCAGAAAACCATTTATTATCCCAGCTCCAGGTAGGCTGCTCATTTTGGCTGGGGCTCAGCTGGTCTTCGGATTGCGCATTTAGTGCATTCACCACAAAAATAAACCCGGTGGTATGCTGGTTTTGAGGATCCAATACAATACCAACGCCATCATTATCAATATGCCCTATATCGCGTTTAAGGCTTTGAATAATATTTTTACCCGAATCGTAGCTGGTAAAGGCCACGTAAATAAAATTGTCATCGTATAGTACCCTTGCTTCGGTGCGGCGTTTCGGCTGTTCTTTATCGTTGGGAAATTTTAAAAAGAAATTGGTTTCAACCGGCACATTTGCCCAGGCGGTATCGTCGAGAACACCATCAATTTTTAATGGGTTGGCAGTTTGCGCAATATGCACCTGGAAGTTTTGCTGATAATCTTCTACAGCTATAGTTTGAGCATTGAGTTGCACAAAGAAGAAAAGCAATATCGCAGGAAAAAAAAGATTTTTCATAAAACTGACTGCAAAATAAGCGGATATTATAACCTGTTTAATAAATTTTGATAAGTGGCGGTGGGTGCATTTTACTGGAATTTTTTGTTCCCGGCTTTTTTTGACCAGATGGCATCGTTCCTTGCGTCGCACACTTGTACATTTTGAATATGATTCAACTGTTAACAGCGAGCGAAGATTATTCCAGGTGCAGGGCTTTTGAAAGCTCAATAAAGATGTGCAGTACAAGAGTGCGACGCAAGGAAAGCTTCATTTCTAACCATAAGAATGGCTCAAAAAAACCAGATTAAAAATGGATAAAATCAGCGAAAAAACAGCCCGTTTTAAAAGCCCCGGAACCATTGATTTTCCTTAACTTCGCCCACTTGCAAAAATTTACTAAAACATAGGTTTCACAAGCATTTATGAGTCAGGAAAATTTAAACACAAACGAAGAGCAGAATAAGAATTACGGTGCAGACAGTATACAGGTATTAGAGGGGCTGGAAGCCGTGCGTAAAAGGCCCGCCATGTACATTGGCGATATAAGCGTAAAAGGGTTGCATCACCTTGTTTATGAGGTAGTAGATAACTCCATTGATGAGGCACTTGCAGGTTACTGTAAGAATATCGTTGTTAACATTCATGAAGATAATTCCATAAGCGTTAGCGATGATGGCCGCGGTATACCAACGGGCATCATGAAAAAGGAAGGAATAAGTGCATTGCAGGTAGTAATGACTGTACTTCACGCCGGTGGTAAATTTGATAAAAACACTTATAAAGTATCGGGCGGTTTGCATGGTGTGGGTGTAAGTTGCGTAAACGCATTAAGTTCTACGCTGCACGTTACTGTTTACAGGGAAGGAAAAATATTTGAACAGGAATATCATGAGGGCATACCCGCGTATGCCGTAAGGGAAATAGGGGAAAGCGATAAAACCGGCACCACTGTTCATTTTTGGCCGGATACTACCATCTTCCAGGCATCTGTTTATAACAGGGAAATTCTCGAAGGTAGGTTACGTGAGCTATCTTACCTTAACAAACGCATCAGCATTACGATGAACGACCTGCGTGAAAAAGATGAAGAAGGTAAAACTTACACTAAAACTTTTTACAGCGAAGGCGGTATTGTTGAGTTTGTAGAAATGCTTGATAGGAACGGGAAACGTACAGCCCTTATCCCTAATACACTCTATGTAGAAGGCCATGATGAAGCAACAAATGTTGGTGTAGATGTGGCGTTAACTTATAATGACGATTTTAAAGAACACATTTTCTCTTACGTAAATAACATCAATACAATTGAAGGCGGTACACATGTTACTGGTTTCAGGCAGGCATTAACAAGGGTATTTAAGAGTTATGGCGATAAGCAGGGATTTTTTGAAAAAGCGAAAGTGACCATCGAAGGTGATGATTTCAGGGAGGGGTTAAGCGCTATTATTTCTGTAAAAGTACCCGAGCCCCAGTTTGAAGGACAAACAAAAACAAAGCTGGGGAACAGTGAAGTAAGCGGTGTAGTTCAGGTAACAGTAGCCCGTGTGCTGGAAGCTTACCTGGAAGAAAACCCGAAAGATGCCAGGAACATCATCAATAAAGTAATACTTGCAGCGCAGGCAAGGGTTGCAGCAAAGAAGGCAAGGGATATGGTACAGCGCAAATCCGTTTTAAGCGGCGGCGGCTTACCTGGTAAGCTGGCTGATTGCAGCGAACGTGACCCGGAAAAATGCGAGTTGTATCTTGTTGAAGGTGATTCAGCAGGTGGTACTGCCAAGCAGGGGCGCGACAGAAGTTACCAGGCTATTCTTCCCTTACGTGGCAAAATTCTTAACGTAGAAAAAGCCATGGAGCATAAGATCTACGAGAACGAGGAAATACGAAACATGTACACAGCTTTGGGCGTAACAGTTGGTACCCCTGATGATCCAAAGGCATTAAACCTTGCTAAGCTCCGCTACCACAAGCTGATTATTATGACCGATGCTGATGTGGATGGCAGCCATATTGCCACGCTCATTTTAACCTTTATTTTTCGTTATATGAGGGAAATGGTGGAGCATGGTTATGTGTATATTGCCCAGCCGCCGCTTTATCTTTTGAAAAAAGGCAAGGAGCAGGAATATGCTTACAGCGATGCACAACGCAAAACAATCATTGAAAAAATTGGTGGTGGTAAAGACGAAAGTGTAACCACACAACGCTACAAAGGTTTGGGTGAGATGAATGCAGAACAGCTATGGGAAACAACCATGGACCCTGCACGCAGAACGCTTAAAAGGGTAACCATAGAAAGCCTTGCAACAGCAGATGAAATTTTTGGTATGCTGATGGGCGATGAAGTGCCGCCAAGAAGGGCATTTATTGAAAGCCACGCCAAGTATGCGAAGATTGATGTGTAGCCTATTTGCAGCGATTAAATTTATACTTACAACGCCGGTTAATTCCGGCTTTTTTATTCGGTTTTTTTGAGCCGGGCAAAAGATCATTGGGCGGCTTTTCTTGCGTCGCACACTTGTACTGCAGCATATTTGGGAAGCTGTGGCCGAATAATGTTGAGACCGTTGCAAAGTAAAAAGTAATTCACAGTATGTGAATGAGGGTATGGGTGGAATATTATTTGCTGAATTAGGATGTGCAAAAAAACAATCATCAAATGAGCTTTACCGGTATATATGTTTCCCGCAGGAAACTGAA
>JANXWM010000693.1 GCA_025351145.1 Chitinophagaceae bacterium | reverse complement strand
AGACTTCGATAGGATCAATAAATCACTGCGTAGATGGGTATCGCTGCTTTGGGCTTTTGCTCTTTTGAAGGTATGCATTGTTCACAAGTTGTAATACAACATAACGCAACGCCGCCGTTGCTGGGAGACTTCGGTAAAAGCCCAATATATAATCTAACCGTACAGGAGTCCCGCTTTGAGAGCCGGGATGAAACATGCGATGCAAGAGGTGATGCCATGAAAAACTAAAAAATTGGATCAAAAATTTATATGTTAATAAGGATTTTTCTTTGGGTTAAGCCTTGTGTCGTACATATTGAGAATGATAACCGTACTGTTGCTGCACTTGTAATAAAGCCTGTTTTGTTTGCTTATTAGGATAGTTCTTATTGCAGGATTTATCTCTGAAGGTTTTCCTATAAAAGGTTGCATCCTAAGTGTAGTGGTTCGCTTATCCAGCTTATTTAAAAAGTCAATTGCAACCTTGCTGCCCCAATGTTTTTCCAGGTATTCAAGTAATTTAACCAGTTTGTTGCTGAACCTTTTTTTGTAGATTATTTGGTACGCCATCTGGCTGTTGTTTCTTTAAACTCTTCTTCTGTAATGGTATCCTTTTCATCAGGTTCGTTTGCAAGGCTTAGCAGTTCTTCTTTATCGGTGTAATAAAGCTCATCAATTATATCTGTGGTTTTACTGCTGAAGTATTCAATATCGGCTTTTACCAATGCCAGCAATTGGGGATCCTCAATTGAGGCAACCATTTGCATTACCTGCTCTTTTAATGAAGGCATAAAATAGATTTGCTCAAATTTACTTATTAAAAATAAATTTTGTAGAAATCGGTGAATTTAAATCTATCAGGTCTTGAAGACCTGATAGATTTTTTTAAGGCTGCTGAATATATTTCGCTCCAATCTACGCTTCGGTAAAGGCTCAATATATAATACAACCGTACAAGAGTGCGACGCAAGAATGCCCAATAGCATTACTGGCTTTTGGCTCAAAAAATCTATTCGCTATTTCTTACGGAAATATATTCTTATGGGTACACCACTTAATTTAAAATGTGTGCGCAACTGGTTTTCGAGGTAATTGCGGTAAGGCGTTTTTACATCGTCGGGGTAGTTGCAAAAGAATGCGAACGATGGTACCACCGTGGGCAACTGCGTTACATATTTTATGCGCAAAGGATGGCCGCGAACCACGGGTGCATGATAGGTTTCTACGGCTTTAAGCATTACTTCGTTTAGCTTGCTGGTGGTTATTTTTACGTGACGGCTTTCGTACACTTCGAGCGCCGTTTCTATTACTTTAAAGATGCGCAATTTTTCTTTTACAGAAATAAAGATAACCGGCACATCGGTAAACGGAGCAAGCCTTTCTTTTAATTGCTTCTCATAATCACGGGCGGTGTTGGTAGTTTTTTCTGCAAGGTCCCACTTGTTTACGAGTACCACAACGCCTTTGCCTTTGCGGGTTGCAAGGGAAAAAATATTGATGTCCTGCACGGTAATGCCTTTGGTTGCATCTAATAGCAGGAGGCAAACATCGGCTTCGTCAAGGGCACGTATGGCGCGGATTACAGAATAAAATTCAAGGTCTTCTTTTTCTTTATTTTTCTTTCTTAAACCCGCCGTATCAATTAAAATAAATTCTTTGTTGAAGAGGTTGTAGTGCGTGTGGATGCTGTCTCTCGTTGTGCCGGCAATATCGCTTACAATAGTGCGCTCCTGGCCAATCATGGCATTGAGCAAAGATGATTTGCCTACATTGGGCTGACCAATAATGGCGAACTTGGGCAAGGCATTTTCTTCTTCTGTGTCTTCGGGTTTATCGGCGGGCATTAAATCGGTAAGTGCATCGAGCAGTTCGCCGGTGCCGCTGCCGCTCATGCTGCTTAGGAAAAAAATATTATCGAAGCCAAAGCTGTAAAACTCTGAAGCAAGGAACATTCTTTCCGGATTGTCTACTTTGTTTACGGCAAGAAAAACAGGCTTATCGCTGCGGCGCAGTAAGGCGACCATGCTTTCATCAAGATCGGTAATGCCGATGGCGGCGTCGGTCATAAAGATCAAAGCATCTGCTTCTTCAATTGCAATCTTTACCTGCTTGCGTATTTCTGTTTCAAAAATATCTTCTGTATCGGGCACAAAACCCCCGGTATCAATTACGTTGAATGTTTTGCCATTCCAGTCTGAAACGCCGTACTGGCGGTCTCTTGTAACGCCGCTGATATCATCCACAATTGCTTTGCGCTGTTCTAATAACCTGTTGAACAGGGTGCTCTTTCCTACGTTTGGACGGCCTACTATCGCTACTGTAAAACTCATTTCGTGTTGTTCTTTTTTAACCGGTTTAAACGATCATTTTTTTAAGCAAAATCTTTATGCTAAAAAAATAATTCCTTCTTACCAGCTGTTTATTTTATATGATACCAGCAACGGTTTTCATGGCATCTTCGTTGCGTCGCAATCACTTTATCACCTGTGCCAATGGCATCTGCAGGCTTATACAAAATCTTCAAAACTGAATTTAAACAGCTTTACATGCTGAATAAAAAAATTATTCTTTTGCCAGGTTATTGAAATAATAAAGAAACTGTATAATGTCTGTTTCTGTTCTTAATTTGTTTTTGTTTTTTGCAAGCCAATCATCAGCAGCAGTGCCTGGTTTTAGTACTGCAAAAACAGATTCTTTGTTTAATATTTTAAGCAATTGCATATTTCCATTGTAGTTAAGGTAATAAGCAGATTTTGTAATAAAGTTGAAATCTGATTTTCCTGAAAGGGGGTTGTAAGCTGATTTATTTACAGACACTGTACTTAACTTGATTAAACCCGCCTTTCCATTAATTAATGGCTGGTAAAAATGAAAATTATCATCATCAGGGGTTTTCATGTAAATAAAGCTGCCCAATGAATAAGAAGTATCGTCACCTCTAAAAAAAATGATACGTTTTATCTGCCCCTTTTGAGCCACAAGTGTTTCCCCATCCTTGTTGATATAATAAACATCATTTGTATATAAATTCAATTTTGCCTTAGGTACCAATACACGATAAGTACTGGTATAAATCATTGCTGAATTCCATTTGTCGAGCCAAAAAGGAGATCCATCTATATCAGCATTTTCTACCTTCTCGGCTGGTTTTCCGCCCGGCAATTTCAATTCATCGAAGCGCAATGATGCGTATGATCCTGCTGCACTTGGAGAAAGATCCATATCCAATTGCGCCTCGCAAAAATTGAACATGCTAACACTAAAAAAGATCACAAATAATAATTTCATAAACCGGTACAATAATTTGATTTTAAAATAAACCCAATGTCTATTATCAATCAATAACCATATTCCTTAAGCTGCATTTCATTATCGCGCCACTTTGGTTTTACTTTTATAAACAATTGCAGAAACACTTTTTGCTGCAGGAATTTTTCTATATCCACCCTTGCCATAGTGCCAAGCTTTTTGATCATCTGCCCGCCTTCGCCAAGAAGTATCCCTTTCTGGCTTTCGCGCTGAACAATGATATCGGCCTGTATTTTTGTTAACGTATTTTTCTCTTTAAACTCGTTTACCAGCACGGCGGTGTGGTAAGGTATCTCATCTCCAAACAATTCAAATATTTTTTCGCGTACTATTTCGCTCACAAAGAATTTTGTGGGGAGGTCTGTAAGGTCATCTTCGGGATAAAACGGCTCACCCTCCGGCAGCATTTCAACAATCGTTTTTATCAAAGTGTCAATGTTCTTTTTTTCCAGGGCCGAGACAGATAAAAGTATTTTGCAGTATGGCTGCTGCCGGTAAAAATTTTCTGCAGCAGTAATTCTTTTTTCGCCAATCTTATCTGTTTTGTTTAGTACCACAATTGCCGGCACTTTTAGCTTTAGCGAATTAAACAATTGATTGTTTTCTTCCATATTTTCAGTAGCATCTGCTAAAAGTACAGCTACATCCGCATCTTCCATGGCGCTTTTTACAGCCAGCATCATGTGTTCCTGCAGTTTGTATCTTGGCTCAATAATGCCGGGCGTATCTGAAAATATAATCTGGTATTTTCCCGGTTCGGTCATAAAGCCTTTAATACGGTGTCGCGTTGTTTGCACTTTGGGTGAAACAATTGCCAGCTTTTCGCCAAGCAAAGCATTTAATAAAGTGCTTTTACCTGCGTTAGGTTTACCAAAAATATTTACGAATCCTGTTTTCATTATTTAACCGCGGAGACGCGAAGACGCGGAGTTGTATTTTTTGTTCAATAAAGTTATCCTGTACAAGAGTGCGACGCAAGAGAAGCTTCATACTTATTCCTTTGCCTGGCTCAAAATTATTAAAACTAAAAAGTCCCGCAAGTGCGAGACTTTAAATTTGTTGTTGCGAAGAGAGGGTTCGAACCTCTGACCTTCGGGTTATGAGCCCGACGAGCTACCGCTGCTCTACTTCGCGGTGCAAAAGTAAGGGCATGGAGCTTACGAGCCAAACTTATTAAATCGTTTGCTAATCTTTTTTCTTTATTGACGATCCGCCACTTGCATCTACGCTGGTAATTACACCGCTTCCTTTATAATTTACAATAGAGCCGCCGCTTGCTTCGGCCTTTAACTCTTTGTTGACCGTTACGCTGATGATAGAACCGCCGCTGGCATCTACGCTGCAGGTACCCAGGGCCAGCCCAAAATCTTTAAAAATGCTGCCACCGCTTGCGCCAATGCTGGCTTTATCGAATGAGCCATTAAGCGTTACAATGCTTCCTCCGCTAAGGCCTGCATTAAAAGAAGCTCCCTTTATTTTACCATTAATTATACTTCCTCCGCTTGCATCTGATTTAAGGTCGTTTACAGATATTTCATCCACAATCTCTGCTATAGAACCGCCGGAGGCCCCCAGGTAGTTAAGCGTAGTAACCGTTACATAAGCTTTTAGTTTTTTATTGCCCCAGTTCCAGTTGTTCCACATTTTGCTTTCAACACGTATTTTTAAAACGCCGTCTTTAACCTCGGTAATAATTCTGTCAATGTATTCTGCGTCAGAAGCGCTTACCGCTACCGCCTGTTCTTTTCCCTGTGAGATATACAGTTTAATTCCGCTGGCCACAGATACGCCGTTAAAATCGCCAACTTTTCTTACCTGGGCATTGGCATCGTACACCAGGTTCTGCGCCTGCAAACCCCCACCAGTCAACATAAAAGCCATACAAAGGCTCAGCATTATCTTTTGCATATTTCGTAATTTTTATATTCATGAAACGGTGTGTAAGATAAAAAGTTACAGCCGAATTAAAATTTCTGCATTTACTTTGCAGCATAAACAGTAAAGTTTTTTGAGATTATTGTTGTTGGCCAGTCTGAATTACTACTATTGAGCGTTCCTTGCGTCGCACTCTTGTACGTTCAGAACAATATTCAGCAATGCTCAAACTTCTTAACTGTTTCCCGGGGTGCTTTTATTCAAAAAGAATGAAGGCTGAGATTACACCCGTAGAACCTGAACAGGGTAATGCCTGCGAAGGGAAGGTGCATCATTCAATACATGATCCTCTCCACGAGCAATTTATTCCTGTTCCCAAATTAATTATTTAAAAAAGAAAATTGAAGCACATGAAAAAGCTTTTGGGAACAACTGTGGCCGTAATACTTGCTGCCACTGTATTTGCACAGATCAACATCTCTGGTAAAGTAACAGACAAACAAAACAAACCTTTAGAAGGCGCATCGGTTACACTGCGTGTTGATGCCAAAAAAGAAAAAATAACGGCAACGGATAAACAGGGTAATTTTCTTTTTGCGAACATTCAAACAAACGCAAACTGCAGACTTATCATCCAGTTTGTAGGCATGAAAACATTTGAACAGGATTTTACAGCAGCTGAAAACCGTTCTTTTAATTTCAGTTTAGACAACTCAGATTTTTTTCTTGAGCCGCTGGAAGTAAAAGCCATCCGTGCTTCTGACAAATCTCCGTTCACCAAAACTGATATAACCAAACAGCAGTTGAGCAAACTAAACCTTGGGCAGGATATTCCCTTCCTGCTCAATCAAACGCCATCGGTTGTAATTAATTCCGATGCAGGCAACGGTGTAGGCTACACCGGCATACGAATACGTGGTACAGATGCAACCCGCATCAATGTTACACTCAATGGCATCCCTTACAACGATGCAGAAAGCCAGGGAACTTATTTTGTAGACCTGCCTGATTTTGCTTCATCCGTAAATTCTATTCAGATACAAAGAGGAGTAGGCACTTCCACCAATGGCTCCGGTGCTTTTGGCGCCACCATCAACATGAGCACCAACGAGTTTATTGAAAATGCTTATGCCGAAAGCAATAACAGTTATGGTTCATTCAACACATGGAAGAATACCATCAGGATCGGCGGTGGTTTAATCAATGATCACTTTACCATTGATACAAGACTAAGCAGCATCAGCAGCGATGGTTATGTTGACAGAGCAAGCAGCAAGCTGCAGTCATACTATTTTTCGCCGGCATATACCAGCAAAAAAACTTCTATACGACTGAATATTTTTTCAGGTAAAGAAAAAACATACCAATCATGGTATGGTTTGCCAGAAGCAATGCTGCAAACCGACAGAACATACAATGCCGCAGGTACCGAAAAGCCCGGCGAGCCTTACGATAACCAAACCGATAATTACCAGCAGGATCATTACCAGTTATTCTTAAACCAGGTGTTGAATAACCGCTGGAATTTAAACATAGCCTCATTCTTAACCCGTGGCCGCGGCTACTACGAAGAATATAAAGCTGAACAAAATTTTGCAGACTACAATTTGCCGGATGTAATTATAAACAACGATACCATTACCACAACCGATCTTGTACGCCAGCGATGGTTAGACAATTATTTTTACGGGCAAACATTTTCCCTGCAGTATAAACATGCAAAAGATGAATTAACCCTTGGTGGCAGCTGGACAAAATATGATGGCAAACATTATGGCAATATTATCTGGGCAAATGATGGGATTCCTAAAAATTACCAATACTACAATTATCCAGCAACAAAAACAGATGTCAACGTGTACGCCAAATGGCTGCATCAGCTTAATACCAATTGGAATTTATTCGGAGACCTGCAGTTTAGAAAAGTAATGCATAACATGGAAGGCTTCGAAGGCAGTCCCGATCTCTTCATCAAAAGAAATTTTAATTTTTTCAACCCCAAGCTGGGTATTAGTTACAGCAACAACGGCTGGCATGC